>JADDPV010000187.1 GCA_016781705.1 Rubrobacter sp. | reverse complement strand
CATGGAGAGCATTCTCACGCAGGGCCGCTACTTAAGCAAACCGCTGTTAGAGGATCGTCTTTCCCGCTCAAAGGCATGCCTCTGGTAAAGCGCTCCGGGTTCTTCAACCGTGAGGCGACGATCTGCGGATGCCGCTCGCTTGCGGTCGTCGTTCGAAGTGGCGGGCAACGAGCCGCGCGGTTCGATCGCAGAAGTTTAGCCCAGGCTGTGAAGTCCTAGATCAGCCCCATCTGTCCGAAGCCCTGTTACTTGGCGTCGAGGCCAACGACGAGGAGACTGCGCCCCTCGTCGAACCTGGACATCGCCATCTGCTTGCGGGCATGCGGTAATTGGATGTGGTGAAGGAGCACTGCCTGTCCCGGCGACAATGGTCTTGGGTGCTGTCCAGCCAACGCCTTCAACAGCGCCTTGTACTCGGCGGCGGTCGCGTACCCTACCCTCTCGCCGTCCCGTATATCCCGTACTCTAGGCCGTCCACCAAGGCCTGCCACGACGCCTCGATGATGTTCTCCGACACCCCGACCGCACCCCACATCCGCTTGCCGTCCGACGAGTCTATGAGGACGCGCGTCGTCGCGGCCGTCGCCCGGTGCTCGTCCAGGATGCGCACCTTGTAGTTGGAGAGGTGTATCTCGCTCAGCTCCGGGTAGTGCGGCCCGATGGCCTGACGCAACGCTTTGTCCAGGGCGTTGACCGGGCCGTTGCCCTCGGCGGTTGAGATGACCCGCTGGCCCTTAATGGAGAGCTTTATCGTCGCCTCCGTCGTCGTCTCGCCGCCGGCCCTCTTCTCGGAGATTATGCGGAACGTCTCCAGCTCGAAGAGTGGTCGGTCCTCACCGGTGGTCCGCCCGATCAAGAGCGCGAGCGACGCGTCCGCCGCCTCGTAGTGGTAGCCCTCGTACTCGCGCCGCTTTATGGCCTCCAGGATCTCCGTGACGTCCCCGGCGTCCAGGCCCAGCTCCCCGGCCTTTGCCCTGATGGAGTTCTTGCCCGACAGCTCCCCGACCGGCGTGCGCCGGACGTTGCCGACCGCCTCGGGCGGGACGTGCTCGTAGGTCCTCGGGTCCTTCGAGATGCCGTCCACGTGCAGCCCACCCTTGTGCGCGAACGCGCTGCGGCCCACATACGGCCGGTGCGAGTCCGGCGTCAGGTTCATCAGCTCCGAGACGTAGTTGGACGCCTCGGTGAGCTTCCCGAGCCTCTCATCGTCCATCACCTTCAAACCCATCTTGAGCTGCAAGTTGGCGATGGTGGTCACCAGGTCGCAGTTGCCGCACCGCTCGCCCACACCGTTCACCGTCCCCTGCACGTGCGTCGCCCCGGCTTCGACCGCCACGAGCGCGTTGGCGACACCGCAGCCCCCGTCGTTGTGGGTGTGGATACCAACCTCCACGCCGGGGAACTCCCTGACGGTGCGGCTGACGATAGCCTTGAGCTCCGTCGGGAGCGTGCCGCCGTTGGTGTCGCACAGGACGAGCGTCGTCGCTCCGGCTTCGGCGGCGGCGCGCAGTACGGCCAGGGCGTGATCCGGGTCGTCCCGGAAGCCGTCGAAGTAGTGCTCGGCGTCGAAGATGACCTCTTTGCCCGCTGCCGCGAGGTAAGCCACCGTGTCCCGCACCGACTCGACGTTCTCCTCGGGCGTGGTCCTGAGCACCTTCTCGACGTGCAGCCGCCAGCTTTTGGCGACGATGCACGCGACGGGGGCCGAGAGGCGCGGCAGGAGCGTCACGGCCGGGTCGTCTTCGGCCTTACCGTTCGGCCGCCTCGCCCGGGTGAAGGCGACGAGCTTCGAGTTCTCTAGCTCGGATGCGTCGAAAGACTCGAAGAAGGCTAGATCCTTTGGGTTCGAGGCGGGGAAGCCCGCTTCTATGTAGTGGAGGCCCAAAGAGTCCAGCTCTCGGGCTATCCGGATCTTGTCCTCCGTCGTCAAGCTAACGCCTTCGCGCTGGGTCCCGTCCCGCAACGTCGTATCGAACAACCTGATGCTCATGTCACCCCTTCTCCGGCCGTCGCCCAGCGGCACACGGCCTCCGTTACCTGTTCCGTGCCCTGCTTTCCGCCCAGGTCCGGCGTCCTGAAGCCCGCCTCCAAAGCCACCGAGACGCCCCGCGCCACCGCCCCCGCCACGTCCGGCCGCCCCAGCGAGTGCCGGAACATCATCGCCGCCGAGAGGATCGTCGCGTAGGGGTTCGCCACGCCTTGCCCCGCTATGTCCGGCGCGCTGCCGTGTACCGGCTCGAAGATGCCCGGTGTTCCCGGCAGCCCCAGGGAGGCGCTCGGGAGCATCCCCATCGAGCCCGGCAGCATCGCCGCCTCGTCGGAGAGGATGTCCCCGAAGAGGTTCTCCGTGAGCATCACGTCGAAGCGCCCCGGGTTTCGAACCAGATGCATCGCCGCCGCGTCCACCAGCACGTGGTCCAAGGCGACGTTCGGGTACTCGCCCGCCACGTCCTCGACCACCTTGCGCCACAGCCGACCCGTCGCCATCACGTTCGCCTTGTCCACCGACGTGACCCGCCCCGACCGACCCTCCGCCGCCTCGAAGGCGACCCTGGCGACCCGCTCGACCTCCTCGCGCGTGTACAGGGAGAGGTCGCTCGCCCGCTCCTCGCCCTCCTCCTTCTCCCCGAAGTAAGCGCCGCCCGTAAGTTCACGGATGATGAGGATGTCCACGCCCTTTACGATCTCTTCCTTGAGCGGCGAAGCCGAGACCAGCGCCGGTATCGCCGCGACGGGGCGTAAGTTGGCGAACGCCCCCAGGTGCTTCCTGAGCTTTAGCAGCCCCGCCTCCGGCCGCGCCGGTCCCCGGTCGAAGTCCGGGTGGCCGACCGCGCCCAGCAGCACCGCGTCGGAGTTTTTCGCGGCCTCCAGCGTCTCGTCCGAGACGGGCTCGCCCTCCTCGCGGATGGCAGCCCCACCTATTTTGCGCTCCTCGTAGCGGAGTGTCACGCCGAAATGTTCGGCGGCTACGTCCATCACCGCCCGGGCCGCGTTTACGACCTCCGGGCCGATTCCGTCGCCGGGCAAGAGTAGTATGTCGAAAGAGTCGCGCAAAGTACCTCCTAGAACCCCGGCCTCGAGGCGAGCCACTCGCGCCCTCCGGGACCCAGAGCGTCCGCGAGCAACTCCTCGGCCCGCTCCTCGTTTACGATGTCAGTCTCCTCCCAGAGCGCCCGGACGAGACGGCGGAGGAACCCTTCCCCGAACTCGTCCAGCGCCGCCGCGCCGAGCAGGAGCAAGAGGTTCTGGAACGCCATCTGCGTCCCGGCGTCGGCGTGTCCGCGGAGCGACCGCACCGTGAAGCCGGGCTCCCGGTCCGCCTCCGAGAGGTGCTCCTCCATCGGCAGCCCTGCCCTCTTCGCGACCGCCACCGAGAGCGCCTGCGGCACGAGCTCGCGCAGCCACGCCGGCGTTCGGACCATCTCCCTCTTGAGCAGGAACGCGTGCGCCAGCTCGTGCCAGATGGCGAGGGGGAGCGTCGCCTCCGTGCGGGGCCGTATCGCGGGGGAGAGCCTCCGCGGCAGGACCAGCGCGGGTGGGTCCGAGGCCCGCGTGAAGTAGGGGAGGCCCGGCGGGTACGGACGCTCGCCCTCGCGCGGCGCCTCATCCCAGTCCTCGTCCGCTACCAACAGCACCATGAGCTCCGGCGGCTCTTCGGCCAGCATCTCCGAAAGGAACTCGACGCCCGACTCCAGGGAGGTGCGCAGCCCTTCCGCCTGGACTGCCGCGCCTGGCGCGTGCAGGACCGGGACCGCTCCTCCGAGGCGTTCGTAGGCCGGTAGCAGTGTGGCGACCTCCCGCACCGGCCCTGCTACGGCGTCACCGCTTTCGAGGTTACCCGCGTGGCCCCGGCCTTGCCGGCCGTGTAGCCGTTCACCGCGCGCACGTAGGCGCGGGCCGCCGCCTCGACCACGTCTTGGCTCAGGCCGCGCCCGGCGTACTCCGCGCCCTCGAACTCCACCGAGACCCGCACCTCCCCGAGGGCGTCCTTGCCGCCCGTCACGGCGTCTATGCGGAAGTCCGTCAGGCGCCCCTTGATGTTCGTCGCGGCGTCGATGGCCTGGAACACGGCGTCCACCGGACCCTCGCCCTCGGCCTCCGCCTCGAACGTGCCGTGGTCCTGGTGCGAGATCGCCACCGCCGCCCGGCTCTGCCGCCCCGTCGCCGCCACCACCCGGAACGAATCCAGGACGAACTTGCCCTCGAACGAGCCCACCTCGTCCGCGGCTATCGCCTCCAGGTCGGCGGCCGTCACCGTCTTCTTGTGGTCCGCTATCTCCTTGAAGCGCACGAACGCCCGCTTCAGGACCTCGCCTTCGAGCGTGTAGCCGAGCTCTTCGAGGGCGTCCTTGAGGGCGTGGCGGCCCGAGTGCTTGCCGAGGAAGATGTTCGTGCCCTCCAGGCCGATGTCCTCTTTCGTCATGATCTCGAACGTGCGCCGATCCTTCAACACGCCGTCCTGGTGTATCCCGGACTCGTGCAGGAAGGCGTTCCTGCCCACGACCGCCTTGTTCGGCGGCACCTCGTAGCCGGTGATGTTCGAGATCATGCGCGACGCGTTGGCGAGCTGGCGCGTCTCGACGCCAATATCGACGCCGTAGTGGTCGCCGCGCGTCTTCAAGGCCATCACGACCTCTTCGAGGGAGGCGTTCCCGGCCCGCTCCCCGATGCCGTTGACCGCGACCTCGATCTGCCCGGCCCCGACCTCGACGCCCGCCAGCGAGTTAGCCACCGCGAGCCCCAGGTCGTCGTGGCAGTGCACCGAGAGCACGCGCTCCTTCAGGCCGGGCACGCGGTCGCGCAGCTCCCGCAAGAACGCCGCGAACTCTATCGGGATCGTGTAGCCGACCGTGTCGGCGATGTTGACGACGTCGGCGCCGGCCTCGACCGCGGCGGCGACCACCTCGGCGAGGTAGCCGATGTCGGTGCGCGTCGCGTCCATCGGGGAGAACTCGACATTCTCGCAGAGGCTTTTGGCCAAGCGTACCGCTTCGCCTGCCCGCTCCAGGATCTCCTCTCGAGTCGAGCGCATCTGGTGCTCGATGTGCAAATCACTCGTGCCGACGAACGTGTGGATTCGCGGTCTCTTCGACCACTTCACCGCCTCCCACGCCCGCTCGATGTCCGGCGTCTCGATGCGCGCGAGCCCGGCGACCGTAGGGCCGCGCACCTCCGAGGCGATGCGGGAAACCGACTCGAAGTCACCCTCCGAGGTGATCGGGAACCCGGCCTCGATGACGTCCACCTTCAGACGCGCGAGCTGGTGGGCTATCTCTACCTTTTCTTCTACGGAGAGCGAGATGCCAGGCGACTGCTCGCCGTCCCTCAGGGTCGTGTCGAAGATCTGTACTCGACGCATGCTACTGTCTCCCTCCTGCGATGTTGCGTTCTGGAAAGCGCGGCTTCGGTTTTAGGTGGCCGCGGGCTTCGTCGCCCGGCGTTAAGCGCCGGGACGGGTAATTCGCCCGGCCACCCAGGTTAGTCGTAGGCTGAGCGTGGTGGGGGAGACGCCCAAGGTGTTAGAGGCTCTCTTTCATGCGGGGCATGAGTATCTCACCGAGACGCCTTCTGCGCAACCTCGACGGCGACGGTCCAGTCCGCGTACTCGGGCCAGTCGCCGCGGGCGGCCTTGAAGTACAGCTCCTGCAGGCGCGCCGCGACCGGGCCCATCTCCCCGGTCCCTATCGAGCGGTCATCTATCTCGACGACCGGTGCGATCTGGAACCCCGTCCCCGTCAGGAAGACCTCGTCGGCGGCGTACAGCTCCGTCCTGCCGACGTCGCGCTTGTCGGTGGGCATGCCCAACTCCTTCTCGGCGAGCTCCATCACCGCGTCGCGTGTAATGCCCTCCAGGATGTCCGCCGTGACGGGGGGCGTGATGAGTTCACCCTTCCTGACGAGGAAGATGTTGGCGGCGCTCGCCTCGGAGACGAAGCCGCCCTGGGTCAAGAAGATCGCGTCGTCGTAGCCCGCCTGGTACGCCTGATCCACGGCGAGCGCCGTGTTGACGTAGGAGCCGGTGCATTTGGCCCGCGCCGGGATGGCGTTGTCCGCCGTGCGTCGCCAGCTGGAAACGCAGCACTTGAGGCCGGTCAACTCCACGTAGTTGCCCATCGGCACGGTGAAGATGGAGAGCTCCGAGCCGCCCCTCAGGTTCACCCCGACCGACTCGGCGGACTTGTACGCGAGCGGCCGGATGTAAGTGTCCTCGCGCGGCGCGTTACGCTTGAGGATCTCTAAAGTTATGTCGCATAGCTCGTCCACCGTGGGCGCCAACTCGACGCGCAGCATCCGGCACGACTTCTCGAAGCGCTCGTAGTGCTCCCTGAGCTTGAGGACCTGCAGCGTACCCTTCCCCTCGTTCCAGTACGCCCGTATCCCCTCGAAGACGCCCGTGCCGTAGTTCAGGGCGTGCGTGGCCGGCGAGAGCCTCACGTCGCCCATCTTGAGCAGTTCCCCGCCGTGGTAGCACCACTGCGCGTCGTTCGCGGCGAACGCCTTGCGGCTCATCCCGCCTCTCCTCCCACCGGACTGCCCTCCGGCGCCTCGATCATGCCCTCCGCGGCCAGGGCCCGAAGGTCCGCCCCGACCCTCTCCACCGTCGACTCGGCCTCCCGGCGGCGCATCGCCAGGAAGGAGGCTCCGCCCGCCTTGTTCTCCAGCACCCACTCCTTCGCGAACTTGCCGCTCTGGATGTCCGTGAGGATGGCGCGCATCCGGTTCCTCACGGCGTCGTCCACGACCTTCGGCCCGGCCGTGTAGTCGCCGTACTCGGCGGTGTTGGAGATGGAGTAGCGCATCCCCGCGAGGCCGCCTTCGTAGATGAGGTCCACGATCAGCTTGAGCTCGTTGACGCACTCGTAATACGCCAGCTCCGGCTGGTACCCGGCCTCCACCAGCGTGTCGAACCCGGCCTTCAACAGCGCGGTCAAGCCTCCGCACAGCACGGCCTGCTCGCCGAAGAGGTCGGTCTCGGTCTCCTCGGCGAAGGTCGTCTCGATGATCCCGGCTCGCCCGCACCCGATGCCCCGCGCATACGAGAGCGCGAGGTCCCTGGCGCCCCCGGAAGCATCGTTCTGCACTGCAAAGAGCGCCGGCATCCCCTTGCCCTCGACGTACAAACGCCTGAGCACGTGACCTGGACCCTTCGGCGCAACGAGCCCGAGGTCCACCTCTGGCGGCACGGCGATCTGGTTGAAGTGGATGTTGAAGCCGTGGGCGAAGAGCATCAGCGCGCCCTCCGAGAGGTTCGGTTGGACCTCCGCTTCGAAGACGGCGGGCTGCCGCTCGTCGGGGATGGTCATCATCACCACGTCTGCCTCGCTTACCGCCGCGGCGACGCTCGTGACCGGAAGGCCGTCGCGCTCGGCTTTAGCCCTGCTCGGGCTCCCCTCGTACAGGCCGACCCTCACGTCGCAGCCGGAGTCCCTGAGGTTCAGGGCGTGGGCGTGGCCCTGGCTGCCGTAGCCCAGGATGGCGACTCTCTTGCGCGTGATCTCGTCGCCGATGTCCCCTTCGCGATATACCCGTGCCATCTTCTAACCCCCTCCGTTCCCCGGCCGGGCCACCGGCCCGAGCCGCACCACGTCTTGCACGTAATCTCCAACAAGGGCGAGCCAGGCGTCCATCGCCTCCGGCTCCCCCGACGCCACGACCGTCCCGCCCTCCTCGTGAACCGCGACGCCCGAGCCGGTGGCGGACTCGCGCCAGCCGTCGCCACTCGTCTTCAGGAGCGCGACCTCCATCGTCTCGCCGGCCTCCTCGAGCCCCTCTAGGTCTTCGAGGCCCGAGAGCAACGCGGCGTATCGCCGGGCCTGATCCGGCGGGCAGTCGAGGAGTATCGTCGCCCGCAGTGCGCCCCCGTCCCGGCCCACGGTGAAGCGCGCGACCGGCATCCGCTTGTTCTGCAGCGTCATCAGGAAGCGGTTGAGCGCCAGCATCCCGCCCGAGATGCGCGCCTCGATGGGGTGCAGGGCCGTGCTCGTCGTCGGGGTGGCCGGCGCCGCTTCCCTAGGCGCCATCTTCCTCGATCATCTCGTGGACGCTCATGCCCGAGGGGATCATGGGGTACACGTTCGCCTCCGGGTCTATGTGGAAGTCCAGGATGGTACACCCGGGCGTCTCCTGCGCCCACTTCACGGCTTCCTCCACGTCGTCGCCCTCGCGAACCGTCCTGCCGCCCAGGCCGTAGGCGGCGGCGAACCGCTCGTAATCTGGACCGGTTATGGGCGTCTCGGAGTAGCGGCGGTTGTGGAAGAACTGCTGCCACTGGCGCACCATGCCCAGGTAGCCGTTGTTCAAGACGGCGACCTTTATGTTCAGGCCGAGGTCCCTTATGGTCGCCAGCTCCTGCAGGTTCATCTGGAAGCCGCCGTCGCCCGCGACGACCCACACCGGCTCGTCCGGGTACGCCAGCGCCACGCCCATCGCCGCCGGGAGCGCGAAGCCCATCGTGCCCAGCCCGCCGCTCGTGATGTGGCTGTTCTTCTTGGTGAACCCGAAGAACTTCGCCGCCCACATCTGGTGCTGGCCGACGTCGGTGACGACGCGGGCCTCCGGGCCGGCGACGCTCTTGATGGCGTTCAGTATCCGGATCGGGCCATAGTCGTCGCGCGCGCCCTCGACGCGCTCCTTCTCGGGCGCCTGGGACTTCTCGATCTCCGCCCGCCACGGCGCGCGCGTGTCCTCCCGGTCCTCCGCGTCCTCGAAGTGGGCGAGGACGCCGCGCAAGGCTCTCTTCGCGTCCGCCGCGATCCCAACCGTCGGCCTTACGACCTTGCCGAGCTCGGAGGGGTCCACGTCTATGTGCACGATCTTCGCGTTTGGGGCGAACTTGTGCGCGGCGCCCGTGATCCTGTCGTCGAAGCGCATCCCGACCGCGAAGAGCAGGTCCGACTTGTCTATCGCCCGGTTGACGCTCGCCGCCCCGTGCATCCCCGGCCACCCGATGTACAGCGGGTGGTCCTCCGGGAACGCGCTGATCCCGAGCAACGTCGTCACCACCGGCGTCCCGGTACGCTCCGCGAGCAGCCTCAGCTCCATCTCGGCCCCGGAGAGCGTGACCCCGTGCCCCGCCAGGATGATGGGTCGCCTCGCCTTGCGCAACAAGGCCGCCGCCGCCTCCAAGGCCGGGCTCGCGACCGACTGCGGCACCTCGCGCAGCCTCCGGTAGCCGTTGTGCTCGCAGGCGGCGAACTGCACGTCTTTGGGCACGTCCACGAGGACGGGACCGGGCCTGCCGCTGCGCGCGATCTCGAACGCCCGCCGCATCGTCGGGTACAAGTCTTCCGGGTCCTCGACGAGGAACGAGTGCTTGGTGAACGGGAGCGTCATGCCCATGACGTTGGTCTCCTGGAAGGAGTCCTTGCCCAACGCCGGCCGACCGACCTGGCCCGTGATCGCCACTATCGGCACCGAGTCCATCTGCGCCGTCGCGAGGCCCGTTACGAGGTTCGTGGCCCCTGGCCCACTCGTCGCGACGCACACCCCGACGCGACCGGTCGCCCGCGCGTAGCCGTCGGCGGCGTGCGCGGCGGCCTGCTCGTGGCGGACCAAGACGTGCTTTAGCGGGTAGTCGGGGAGAGCGTCGTAGAACGGCATGATCGCGCCGCCCGGATACCCGAACAGGTACTCGACGCCTTCGTCCAAGAGCGCCTCGCACATCGCCTCACTCCCGGTGCGCGGCCTGTACTCTGCGTTAAGTGCGGTGTTCTCCACGGGTTTCTCCCATCCTATCGGTGTTACGAGTTTCTGAATCCTCTACCGAAGAGGCGGGATGAAACGTCCCGCGTTCGGTGTTAGGCGAACCGGAGGGCGTCGCCCCGGTCCGCCCCGGTAATTAGTCGTAGCGACTTTACCGCTACGGGGGCGGAAGGGGTAGCGCCCGTGGCTACTCGCGGGTGGATGGGGGGAGCGAGCCAGACGGTGCCGGGCTCGTGGCCCAAAACCTCAACCGCCAGCTTGTCGGAGACTCCGTTCAAGGACTTCCTTTAACTTTAGCTCGCCTTACGTTCTGAGTGCCGTAAGCCTATGACACCCGGCGAGGGTTTGTCAAGGCTTGTAACTCCTTTTGGCCGCGTTATGCCCGAGTGGGCGTAGATCTAATCTCCAGTTCCGGCGAGTGGTGCGGTGGGTACGCTGTCGGCGCACGTCTGGTACGCACGCGAGGAACAGCAGGAGGCGCCGGTGAACTACAGGAAACTCGGCGGGACGAGGCGAGAGGTCTCGGAGGTCGGCTACGGGGCGTGGGGGATCGGCAAGACTATGTGGATCGGGGCGGAGGACGACGAGCCTTTGAGGGCCCTGAACGAGCTATAGACCTCGGCCTGAACTTCATAGACACGGCTCTGGGCTACGGCGACGGGCACAGCGAGCGGCTCGTCGGGCAGGCCGTGAGGGAGCGGGACGAGCGGATCTACGCAGCGACGAGGATCCCGCCCAAGAACCTCACCTGGCCACGCCCTCCGCGGCCTGAGCCCGGAGGAGACCTTCCCGGCCGAGCACGGCCGGGAGTGCACGCAGAGAGGAGCCTGGAGAACCTTGGCCTCGAGACGATAGACGTGCAGCAGTTCCACGTCTGACAGGATGAATGGGTCGGCGAGGGGAGCTGGCTGGAGGCGGTCGAGGATCTCAAGCGCGAGGGCAGTATCCGTCACTTCGGCGTCTCCATCAACGACCACCAACCCGCGAACGCCGTCAAGCTCATAGAGACGGGCGTCGTGGACACCGTGCAAGTCATCTACAACGTCTTCGACCAGAGCCCCGAGGACGAGCTCTTCTTCGACGAGGGGGTGCTGACCGGCAGGATCGGGCCGGAGACGGAGCTCGAGGAGGGCGACTTCCGCAACCGCTACTTTCGCGAGGAGCGCAAGCGGGAGGTCTCCGAGCGGGTGCGGACCATCGTCTCCGAGCTCGGAGCGACCGAGGACGACATCGCCGAGATCGCCCTGCGCTACGTCCTCTCCCAACCGGCGGTCTCCACCGCTATCCCGGGATGCGCTCGGTCGGTAACGTCGAGAGAAACATGGCCGTCGGGGACGGTAAGGGCCTCCCAGAGGACCAGGTGCGCATGCTCAAAGCCCACCGCTGGGTCCGCAACTTCTACGCTCGAAGACCGCCACGCCAGCGTCGAAGCTTCGTGGCTGCTCACGTGCCCCCGCCGGTGCCGCGGCATCTTCGGGCAGGGGAGGAAGGCGAGCTGCTCGAGGCGTGCCGGGTACGAGAACCCATTGTTACTCAAAACACACGCGTGACCCTACGCCCTATCAACCATGAAACACCCGCCGGGGATTCTGGGGCTTTTATGCTGCGCTCATCCCGTGTAGCACGAAAAGGAGGGGTATGGCGAGGCTCACATCCAAGGTGGACGGAGGGACGCTCAAGAGAGCGCGGATACAGGCGTTGGAGGAGGGCACGTCGGTCGACGCCGTGCTGCGAGGCTATCTGGAGGAGTACGCGGGCGTCCGGTGGGAGCGTCGGGGGCCGAACCGCAAACGCGAGGGAACCGCTAGAGTACGGGGACGGGGGTCGGGGCTGGGATCTCCCCCGGCGGCTCGACCCGCGCGCCCGCGAGGTCCACGCTCAGAGCCCAGGCTTTGGCGTACACGCCTCGCTCCTCGAAGGCGTCGCGCATAGCGTGGGCCACCCGCCCGGCGCGCCCCTCGGGGGTGAAGGCGAGCACGGTCGGGCCGGAGCCTGAGAGGCACGCGCCGTAGGCGTCGCTCGCAAGCGCCGCCTCTATCACGCTCTCGAGGCCGGGGATCAGGTGCGACCGGTACGGCTGGTGCAGCCGGTCCTGCATCGCCACGTGCAAGAGTTCGTACTCGCCGGTGGCTAATGCTCCGAGGAGCAGCCCGGAGCGGCCGACGTTGAAGGCGGCGTCGCGGTGGGGGACGGAGTCGGGGAGGGCGTGACGCGCGGCGGTGGTCGAGACGGCGAAGTCCGGGACGGCGACGGCGGCCTCCAGGCCCTTCGGCTCCAGGCGCACGCTCTTTATCCCCTCCGGTGTCAGCGTGCCGATGACGAGGCCGCCCAAGAGCGCCGGGGCGGCGTTGTCCGGGTGGCCATCGAGGTCGCAGACGAGGTTGAGCAGGTCCGGCGGGGCCAGGGCGCGCCCGAGCAGGTCGTTGGCAGCGACCGCCCCGCCCACCAGGGCCGCGGCGCTCCCACCCAGACCCCGCGCCGGCGGGATGTCGTTCTCCTGCACGAGCCGGAAGTGGACGTCATACTCGCCGATCAGCTCGGCCACGAAACGGGCGGCGCGGTAGGCGGGGTGTTCGGGGCCGGCCGGGATCAGGTCGGCCCCCGCACCGTAGACCTCCACGACCGGATGCGGCGCCCGATCCAGGCTTATCTTCATGGAGAGCGAGAGCGCGAGCCCCACCGCATCGTAACCCGGCCCGAGGTTCGCCGAGGTGGCCGGGACGCGGACGCAGATCACGGCCGACCCCGCGCCTCTTCCATGAGCCCCGCGAGCGACGACATGACCGCCGGGACCGGCTCCGGCAGCGCGGTCCTCTTCAGGATGACGTCCGGGTCCTTGAGCCCGTGCCCCGTGAGAACGGAGACGACCGTCCCCCCGGGCGAGCGCCCCTCGCGGGCCAGCTTTAGTAGCCCCGCGATCCCCGCCGCCGACGCCGGCTCGCAGAACACGCCTTCGAGCGTGGCGAGCATCCTCTGGGCGTCCAGGATCTCCTCGTCCGACACACTCTCTATGAGGCCGCCGGACTCTCGGACGGCGTTCAGCGCCCCCTCTTTGCTGGCGGGCGCCCCGATGCGGATCGCGCTCGCCACCGTCTCCGGTTCCGCCACGTCGCGGCCATCTACCAGCGGCGCCGCCCCCTCGGCCTGGAAGCCGAGCATTCGCGGCGCGTCGCTGGCGAGGCCCGCGTCGCGCCACTCCGTAAAGCCCTTCCAGTAGGCGGTGATGTTCCCGGCGTTGCCTACGGGTAGGGCAAGGGCGTCGGGCGGGCGGCCCAGAACTTCGCAAACCTCGAAAGCGGCCGTCTTCTGACCCTCGATGCGATCCGGGTTCACCGAGTTGACGAGGGCGACGCCCTCCATCTCTGCGGTCGCCTCCTGAGAGAGCTTCAGCGCGGCATCGAAGTTGCCCTCTATCTGCACGATCCTCGCCCCGTGGGCCAGGACCTGAACGGCTTTGCCCAAAGCTATCTTGCCGACCGGCACGACGACGAAGCAGCTTATGCCGGCCCGCGCCGCATACGCCGCCGCCGCCGCCGCGGTGTTGCCGGTCGAGGCGCAGATGCACGCCCGCGCGCCGGCGGCGACCGCGCGACTCAAGGCCACCGTCATCCCGCGGTCCTTGAAGGAGGCGGTGGGGTTGAGTCCCTCGAACTTGAGGAAGAGCCGCGCCCCGACCTCCTCCGACAGCCTCGGCGCCTCGATGAGCGGTGTGTCGCCCTCGCCCAAAGAGGCGACGGCCCACTCCGGTATCTCCGGCAGCCGGTCGCGGTAGCTCTGAATCACCCCTCGCCGGGTGCTCGAAGTCTTCTGGATGTCCACGAAAAAGTCGCCTCCAACGGAGCTTTCCAACGCCTGGAAGCTACCACGAAGGCGACTCTTCTTGCAACGGGGCACCGAAAAGGGTCGCTGAACTACTTACTCGACGAGGTCCCCCAGAGATCGATCGTGGGCCTTCGCGGGCCGCGGGGACGTGTTCGGGAGCCGCACTTCCGTCGCGCCGGCGCCAGATAGAAGTCGGGGGGCGGTAAAGATCACGCACCCCAAGATGTGACGCGCTGGTTCCTGATCATCCCGAGGCGGTCTCCCCTACTTGCAGGCAGGCGACCTCTCTTCCTATTGCGCCTACGTGCTGGAGATGGTCGAGCTAATGGGCGCGAAGGACGTGGAGGTGAAGTTCGTGGGCCTCCACCCGGCGGAGAGGCTGCACGAGATGCTCTTCAAGTAGGGCGAGTGCTGCACCCAGACCGCCCACCCGACCGTCCTGCGCCTCGTCCCCGAGGACCCTCCATCCCCCGACCTCCTCGACAACACCGAGGAGTTAGCCTACTACGTCCGCAAAGGCGACCACGAGAAGGTCTCCAGGGTTATCCGGAACTGCGTCCCGAACTACCCGGCCGTCGAGAGCCGTTGGAGAGACCATGACCGACGACGCACCCCAACGGGCCTGGACCTTGGACGGCGGCGTCCGGAAAGCTCCCGTCAAGGGGAGCGTCGCGTCGCCCGGCGGCCCCTTATACCGAGGAAGAGGAGGTAGCCGCCGATTACGAGCGAGACGATAATGATCGGCACGTGAACGAGCGCTAGATACGGGGAGGCCTGCAGGTCGTTCGCATACCAAGTATACGCCCGCGTCAGCCACATGAACAGCATCAACACGCCCATCACGAGCAAGACGTTCGACGTGCGGCGCGTGATCTTCATCGTCCCGAGTGTACCAGATCGCCCGCCTGGTACTAGCAACACAAAGATGCAGGGGGTATACTTATGCACAAAAAGTCGTGGTGTTTGTAACTGCAAGTATCTTGTCGTAGGTAGCTACGCGGAGGAGTTTCGGGACTGTGGTTGAGATGAAGGAGCGCACGCTCGACGAGGTGAAGGCGCTAAGTCGGGAGGACGCGGTCGAGTTGATGCGGCAAGCCGGCATCGTTGGGGCGGGCGGCGGCGGCTTCCCGACGTACTTCAAGTGGAAGAACCCGCAGCCGAACCTGATCGTGAACTGCACCGAGTCGGAGCCGGGTTACTGGGCGGACAAGATGGTTCACCGCGAGTACTTCGACCGGTTTATCGAGCTCTTCGAGGCGATGAAGACCATCTTCGGCGTCGAGCGCGTCATCATGGGCGTCCACTTCAAGGATGAGGAGTGGTTCGGCCGCTACAAGGAGGAGGCCAACGGCCTCTACGACGTCAGCCTCGTGCCCGACAAGTACTCGATGGGCGAGGAGAAGACGCTCATCAAGAACATCTTTAGCGACGACAAGGGCAAGTGGGTCCCGCGCCGCGTGGAGATGCCCGACGGCTCCAAGCGCCCTGGCCTTCCGCTCGACGCCGGGCACATCGTCAACAACTCCGAGACGCTTCTCAACATCTACAATGTCTGGTTCTTAGGCAAGCCCGTCACCACCAAGTTCCTGCAGATCTTCGGGCCGGACCTGGAGTTGAAGCTCTATGAGGCCCCGCTCGGCTCGTCCGCGACGGAGCTCCTCAAGCTCTCGGGCGTGGACGTGGAGGCGGAGGCGGGCAAGCTCTCGGTCATCGACGGTGGGCCGTACCTGAACGAGATGGGGATAGAGTCGCTGGGCGAGGGTGACGCCTACGTCCGGCGCACCACCAACGGTTTCCTCGTCATCCCGAAGGGCGTGGCCTCCAAGGAGTACGCCAAGATCAAGACGAAGCTCCCCGAGGAGGGCTTCGTCTCGCTGGTGGGCAAGGTCTCTGGCGTCAGCCTGCCTTTGGGCGGTCGCTTCTTCAAGAAGCCGGCGGTGGCGCTCGTCGCGCCGGGCGACGAGGTCGAGTACGAGCAGAAGATCGGGGAACCCCACGACGAGGGCTTCTCCGTCGGCGTCTGGTCGAGCATGACCGGTACGGTCTCCTCCATCGAGGAGGATATTGTGGAGATCTCCGGCGGCGCCATGCCCCTGGAGGAGGCGAAGGCCGAGACGGAGGCCGAAGCAGCGAGGTAAAGTCGATCGACTAGCCAGCATGTCAGCTTAAGGGCCGGGGCGCAATTCGCCCCGGCCTTCGCGTTGGTGTGGTGGAGAGCGCAAGAGGAGCCATACCGAGAAGGGTGGGCGCTGGCGAACCGGGTAGCGGGCGCGGAGAGGCGGGACCTCTCGGTCTCGATGGGACAGGCGAACCTCTACAGCCTCGTCGTTCGTGCTGTTGCTGGACGCCCTCTTTGTCCTCTTACTAACAGCGCTATTCACACGGCGGTTGAGGCTCGACCTCGTACCCGCTGTGTCCCCGGCGCCACGAGAAGGCTCACGAGGAAGAGCAGGAGGAGCCCTTCAAAAGAAGAAGCTCGGCGCGCCCACAGGACGACGAGAGTGCGACTCCTCCTCCGCAGGCAACCCGCTGTGAGAAGGTTTTTTGGCCTTCGATGAGGCAGGCGTGCGCGCTTTTGGAGTCTATCGACTGGCACACAGGAGGCCGTTATTGCCCGAAGGGTTTTCGCCCGCCCTACTACGTCGTCTTCTTCGTCTTCGTCTTCTTCGTCGTGAGGGACGCCTGGGAGTGGACCTACCTCTACGTGCGCGCGCGGCGCTCGATCGCGCCAACGGGGCGAGGAGAGCTTGTGCCTTTACCTCTGCCGGGCATGGGGGACGGGGGGAGGGCTCTCTGTGTGTTCGGAGGCATTCTTGGAGCGTCTGGGCGGAGGGAGGAGCAGCATACGCCGACCACCATCATCCCCGCTGGTGGTGTAGTGTGTGCTCGTCGCGATGGCGCTCCGCGAGCCCCACACTTCCCCGGGCCAATCACGCTCCCGCACAAGAACATGACGTGAGAGCCTCTGCAGGTCCTCGTCCCGTCCTACCCTCCGGAGGAGTCGAACCCGCTGCTGGAGAGATGGTTACACAGAGGAGTAGTTTGGGTGCACCCTCTCCAAAGCAGGGTCCTGGAGGACCGTCGAGCTACTGCAAGAGGCGCTTAGCGAGGTGCGCTGGAGCCCTGCTCTTCATCTGGCGGCCCCCCGCCCGATTACGAAGCCTGCTGGCCGGTTTTCTGCTGGTGGGTAGAAGCCCCATTGAGTCGTTGGGACGTCAATGCCCTTGATCGGTATAACGAGCCCGAATGTGAAGCAGATCTACCGCGGCGAACTCCTCCCGAGCTACTCCCTGCCGACCCTTGTGCACGTTGAGGGTAAGGAAGCGTATTAGAGCTGCGCAAGCGCGCAACCGTCTTTGCGGGGGTCGCTGCCGCAGGCCCGCAGGCCGTTCTCGTGCACCCTTATGACCTGCGCGCCGCCGACCGGGACGACGTAGGGCGAGCCGACCGCGACGTCGTGGCCCATCGCCCGCAGCTTCTCGATCTCCCTTTCGGGGACGCGGCCCTCGACGAGGAGCATCTCGGACGTCGCTCCGGGAGGGTCGTCCGCGGCCTCCTGGGGGCTCGTGGCGCGACCCGCGGCCAGAACCCTCCCGCCGCCGTGGAAGTGGCGCGGCCAGTCCACGGCCTCCTGGGGGCCCATGCCGTGGTCCGCGAGGTTGACGAGTAGTTGGGCGTGGCCCTGGGGCTGCATCGGGCCGCCCATCACCCCGAAGACGGCCCAGAGGCTCCCGTCGCGGGCGGCGAGGCCGGGAATGATGGTGTGCAGGGGGCGCTTGCCGGGGGCTAGGGCGTTGGGATGGTCCGCGTCGAGGCGGAAGGAGTTGCCGCGGTTCTGGAGGCACACGCCCGTGCCCCCGGCCACCACGCCGCTCCCGAAGCCCATGTACAGGCTATTGATGAACGAGCAGCCGTTACCCCGCTCGTCCACGGCGCACAGGTAGGTCGTGTCGTCGCCCAAAGCCGGCGCTGTGGCGGCGTCGCCCGCGCGGTCGGGCGAGATGCTCTCCCGGAGCGAAGCCGCATACCCTTTGGAGAGTAACTCGTCCGTCGGGACCTCGACGAACCGGGGGTCCCCGATCTTCTCGCCCAAGTCGCGGAAGGCGAGCTTCTTGGCCTCGACCTCCAGGTGGATGCGTTCGGCGCTCAGAGGGGCGAGGGCCGCCAGGTCGAAGCCTTCGAGGACGTTCAGCATCTGCAGCGCGGCGATGCCCTGCCCCGGCGGCGGCATCTCGTACACCCTCACGCCGCGATAGTCGGTGTGGATCGGCTCCACCCACAGCGTCTCGTGGGCCGCGAGGTCCTCTTCGCCCAGATAGCCTCCCGCCCCCCGCACCGACCGGGCGATGCTCCTCCCGACCTCGCCCTCGTAGAAGGCATCGGCGCCTTCTTCGGCTACGGCCGCCAGAGTTCGGGCAAGGTCCGGCTGCCGGAACACCTCGCCGGCCCGCGGGGCCCATCCTTCGGGCAAAAAGGTCCTTGCCGCGGCCTCGTCCTCCCGCAGCAGATCCTCGGCGGCCTCCCAGTAGCGGGCGACGACCTCGGAGACCGGGTAGCCGCTCTCGGCGGCCTCGCGGGCGGGCTCCAGCAAGCGCGAGAGCGGCAGCCGGCCGAGACGCTCCGCGGCGGCCTCCCACAGCCGAACCGCCCCAGGGACCGTCACGGTGAGCGCGCCGCGCTCGGGCATCTCCGTTACCCCCCGGTCGCGCAACTTCTCGATGGTCATACTGCGGGGAGCGCGTCCGGAGCCGTCCGCGCCGAGGACGCGTCCCGTCCCGGCTTCGTGGAACAGCAGGAAGGCGTCGCCGCCCATGCCGGTCGCCATCGGGGCCAGGACGGCCATCGCGGCGGCCATCGCCACACAGGCGTCGGCGGCATTGCCGCCGTCGTCGAGGGCCTTTATCCCGGCGAGGGCGGCGGTGGGATGCTCGCAGGCGACGGCGCCGCGCGCGCCGAAGACCGTCGAGCGGCCCCCGAGGTCCGGGCGGCGCGGGCTCTGACCGGGCTCCTGCCTCGTGGATGCATCTCCTGGAAGCACTGTTTCCTGCGAACCCTCTTACAGTTTAGCCGTCGCGACGACGGGTAGTATAGGACAGCTCGGAAAGCTACAGAGGAGGTAGATGAGTGGACGGCGGCAAGGGAATCTACGTCGGGGGAACCCTGATCTCTATCCTGATCTCGCTCTTGCTGTACCTCAGCGGCAGGCGTGAGTCCGCGATCTTCGTCGGTCTGTGGGCCCCGACGATCCTGAACCTGGGCCAGAGCCTTCTAGACCCCGATCAGGACTAGGCCCTCCCAAACCCGCGGAGCAGATCTGCGAGCACCGCACGTCTCACAAGCGGTTCGCTCTTCTGGCCGACCTTCGCAGCCGGAAAAGCGAGCCGCTTTTCGTGCCAGGGTTCTCGCCGGTAGTCCTCCCGGCGCGATCCGCGGCACCCAGGTCGATGCGACCCTGGTTTCGCGAGACAGAACACGGGGAACCCTGAAACCATAACCGATCGAAGGAGGTACGCGTTGTCCAAACTGACCACAACCGCCTGGATCGCCCACAACCTCGGGCTCGCCGCTTCTTTGGGGGGGCTGCTCTTCGGCAAGACCGCCCTCAACGCGAAGCTCGACGTCCTGGATTCCGAGCCCGACCGCGGCAAGATCCTCAACGCGGCCTGGAACCGCTACAACGTGGTTAACGTCATCTCGCTCGGAACGGCGGCCGCCACCTGGTTCTTCGGCCGGGCCGGGATTTCGGGCCGCTCCATAGACGAGGACAGCCGCGGTCTCGTCCTCGCCAAGGACGTCCTGTTCGTCGCCTCGGCCCTGACCGGCATCGCCAGCATACTCCAGGGCCTCTCGCTCACCCGCCAGGCACCCGACGGCGCGGTGCCCATCGAGTCGGGGACCACCCCCTCATCCAACACGCCCGACGATGCGGCCCGGCTCCTGCGCTCGGTCAACGTGCTGGGCAACGTGAACCTCGTGCTCATCGGCGCCATCGACGCGATAACGACGATACTCGCGATGAAGTCCGGCAAGTCCACCCGCTGGAGCGCCGTGTCCCGCTTCCTCCCGTAAGGAGCTGTAAAAGAATCGATCAGGGCTAAGGGTGGCCCGGTCCCGGACCGCCCTAAACCCTCTCGAACCCGCGGAGCAGGTCCGCGAGCGAAACACACTTCACTATCGGCCGACCATGCGGGCAGACCATCCTGAACTCGCACGCCGCCCATTCTCGTAGCAACCCCTCCAGTGCCTCCCACGAAAGCTCCTCCCCGAACTTCGTCGAGCCCCGGCACGCCAGCGCCTTCGCCAGGTCCTCGCCGCCCGCGAGCGCCCCGACCGTGCCGATCAAAGCTCCCTCCGGGTCCGTCACCGCCTCCGGCGCCGCAGTCAGGCGCACCGCGTCACCGCCGAAAGGCTCCAGGCGGAAGCCCAGCGCCTCGAGCTCGGCCTCGAAGTTCCACGCCTCCGGGGCGAGGTCGGCGGGGAGCCGGACGACGACCGGGCGCGGCAGGTCCGCCGGGGTCCCCCTGAGGTTCTTCAGCAACTTCTCGTAGAGGACGCGCTCGTGCGCCCCGTGCTGGTCGATGATGAGGAGCTCGTTGCCTTCTTCGGCGAGGATGCACCGTCCCGCGAACTGCCCGAGGAGCCTCAGCCCGCCATCGGCCACCACGGACGGCGCGCCTTTACCCTCGTCCCTTTCGGGGGAGAGGGCCGACCGGATCGCGCCGACCACCAACGGATAAGCCGACCGGCCGCCCCTCAGGCGCACAGCGCTCTTCGCCGGGTGGACGTTCACGTCCACCTCCCCCGGCCCGAGTTCCAGGCGAAGGAACGCCGCCGGGTGGCGGCCCTTGGCGAGCAGGTCCGCGTAGGCGCGCGCGACTGCTGGCGCGAACGAATCCCTCTCTACCACGCGGCCGTTTACCGCGACGTGCAGGTAACGCCGCGTCGGGAAGCTCACGGATAACGGGCTCACCAACCCCCACACCGGTTCGCCCTCGGAGGACTCGTCCCCGGAGCCGAGCGGTACGAGGCTCCGGGCCAGGTGCAGGCCGTGTACCTGGGCCACCCGCTCCCGCAGGTCCGAGGCGGCCGGCAGCGAGAGGAGGGCTCGTCCGTCCGAACGCAAAAAGAAGCCCACGCTGGGACGGCTCAGGGCCAGCGCCTCGACGACCGCCGCGACCGCGTTCGCCTCGGCCCGCTCGGTCCCCAGGAATCCCTTG
>JADDPV010000180.1 GCA_016781705.1 Rubrobacter sp. | reverse complement strand
GTCGGGAGGGCGTCAGACGGGATCAGGCCTGCGGCGGCGGCGTGCTCGGCGGCGACGGCCGTGGTCTCGGCGAGCAGCATCTCGACGCCCAAAGAGCGAACCTCGCGGGCGATAGCGTGGACCTCGGCGTCGCGCTCGCGCGTCGTCACGTCGCGGATGTAGATCGCGCGGATGCGCCCCGGGTTCTCCAGGACGACGGTGCGGTAGATCTCCGGGTCCTTCTCGCCCGAGTCCCCGACGAGCACGAACGGCATCTCTGGGTACGTCTCCAGGAGCGTCCGGATCACGGCGAGCTTGTGCTTCGCGTGACCCTTGAGCGTCGTCGGTCCCCAGTCCTTGAGGAAGAGCGGCCCCGCCGGGACCCCGTGCACGTCCAGGAAGTCCTCCAGCAGATCGTAGAGGTTCCACGGGCTGCTGGATACGTAGAAGATCGGGTTGAAGACGCCGCCGTCAGGCCCGCCGGCGCCCCGCTGCAGCGCGTGGTAGAAGGCGGCGACGCCCTCAAAGGGCAGCCTGGTGTGGGCGTTGTTGAGGAGCGCCAGGCGCGCCATCTTCAGGAGGTTCGTCACGTCGGACCGCACTACCGTGTCGTCGAGGTCGCTGATCACGCCCAGCTCGGCCCCTGACGGCACGAGCACGCCCCCGCTGGCCCTGGCGCCTGCGTCCTCCTCGGGCCATACTACCTCGACCTCGACCGGACGCCACGCCGGACCTTCCGGCAGCGGCTCGGGCAACTCGAAGCGTAGGTCGAAGAAGCCCTCCTCGTCGGCGACCGCCGTGACTTCCTGCCCACCGAACGTGGCGTGGACGCGAGCGTAGGGGATCTCCGCGCTCAGGAACCTCCTCGCCATGTTGCGCAGGTTCGTCCGGATCGTGTCCGCTTCGCTGGAGCGGGTGATGCCCTTCCCCTCCAGCACCCGGCCCTTCATATACAGCGCCCGCGCCGTGCCGTGCCCCCGATACGGCCGCACCTCCGCGGGTCGCGCCCATCCGCGGCGCCGCCTCAGGTCGAACTTCAGCCGGTCGAACCGGCGCTCGAGCTCACGTCCGATCGCGACAGCTCCGCCCTTCCAGCCTCGCAAAGTCTCCTCCGAAAATAGGGTAGCCAGCGCCGCCCATTATGCCCCAACCCGAGCCCGTTGGCGCGAGCAGCCCTCGCGCCCGAGCTCACCCTCTCCCCTGGCTACCCGACTACGACCATACCCTTCATGAACGGGTGTACTTCGCAGAAGTATGCGAACTCGCCCGGCTCCTCGAACGTATACTCGAAAGAGCCACCGGCGTTGAAGACCTCGGAGGCGAGGGGGCCGCCGGCTTCCTCGGAAGTGACGGTGTGGTCGGCCGGGTCGTCGTTCACCCAGCGAACCGTCGTGCCCGGAGCCACCTCGACTACCGACGGCTCGTACTCCAGGCCGGCTATCCTCACCACGATGACCTCCCGAGCCTCCCCGGCTCCACCAGCCTCGCCGGTCTCTGGCGCCTCCGCTTCCGTCGTCTCCGCTCGGGCCGTGGGAGGCTCGGTGGCTTCCGCCTCTGGAGAGGTGGTGGTCTCCTCTAGCGATGTCCTAGCCGACGTCGCCTCACCCGTCTCGGGCGATCTGGAGCCTTCGTTCCCCTGCTCGCCGCCGCAGGCCGCGCCCACGAGGAGGGCGCAGGTGGCCAGCACGACTACCACCATCGACACTGTGATCCGCAAGAGATCTCCTTTCCCAGTCTACGAGGATTACGCAGTCGGGGCGAGGAAGGATCAATCGAGACCAGAGCTTCCTGGAGACTATTCAGGAAACGGAGTTCGGTGACACCGTCGAGGTCGTCGTGTCCGTCGGGGAGAGGGAGAGGGCGTGGGGCCCATTCTCCCTCTGCGAGGCCGCGGTGACCGTGACCAACTCTATGGTCTGCTCGTGCAGGTCGGCGATGGAGGCCGAGTTGCAGTAGCTGAGCGCGGAGCGGATACCGCCCTCCAGCTCGTCCACCAGCGCCTTTACCGGGCCCTTGTGGGGAATGAGAGTCGAGATTCCCTCGGGGGTGCGGTCGGCGCCCACCTTCTGCATCGCCCCGGCGGAGGCCATGCCCCGGTACACCTTGAAAGCTTTACCATTCTCCCGGATCACGGCCCCCGGCGCCTCGTCCGTGCCCGCGAAGAGGGAGCCGATCATGACCGTATCCGCCCCCGCGACGAGGGCTTTGGCGATGTCGCCCGAGTTGCGGATGCCGCCGTCGGCGATCAGGGCCGGCTTGTGCTGCACGCGCGGGCGCGCCTTGCGACGCTCGTGGTCCCACCAGCGGTCCAACGCGGCCCTGACCTTGAGGACGGCCGTCAGCTGCGGCATCCCGCAGCCGGTCACGATGCGCGTGGTACACACCGCGCCGGGCCCCACCCCCACCTTGATGGCGTGCGCGCCGGCTTCCAAGAGGTCCCAGGCCCCCTCGGCGGTCGCCACGTTGCCCGCGACCACCCACAACTTGGGATGGTCATCGCGAACAGCGGCGACAGTCTCTGCCACGCGGTCGCTGTGGCCGTGGGCCACGTCTATAACCACGCCGTCGAGGTCCTCGACCAGCGGAACCTTGTCGAGATCGCCAGGCTTGACGCCGACGGCGAGGAAGCGGTGGCCGGGGGTGCGGCTCACCCAGTCAGCGTGCGTCTGGGGGTCTTCGATGAAGCGGTGGATCACACCCATCCCGCCTAATCCGGCCATCGCCCTCGCCATCTCCAGCTCGGTGACGGTGTCCATGTTGGCGCTTATGATGGGTAGGTCGAGCGTGAGGTCCCCTACCAGGCGCGTCTTCAGCGAGACCTGCTTGCGCGAGAAGACCGACGACCGCTTGGGGACTATGAGCACGTCGTCGAAGGTGAGCCCGTTCTCTACGAATTTGACACCCATAACCGCTTCCTCGTCGCTGTCGCGGCGCTGCCACGGCGCCCCCCACTATGTTACGGGCTTCTCCGAGCATGTGCCAGGGGATGCTCGAACGAAAACCAACACGCACAAGGGCGTGAAGCCCTCGCCGGCGCGGCGGCTCCCTCCCGTCCACCCCGATCGGCCAATGGGGAGGAGTTGCAGGTCGCCGCCGGCAGACCGCCCAGCGGACACCCGAGAGCCGTCAGTAGTAGAGAATCTGCCCGGCGTAGATGATGTCCGGATCCGCGACACCGTTACAAGCAGCCAGCTGCTCGAAGCTTGTCCCGAGCTGCGCAGCGATCCCCGAAAGCGTATCTCCCGATTGCACCACCACGAAGCCTCCACCGGCGGCATTCCCGTCGTCCACGGGGGAGCTTACCGTCTGCTGGTAACTCACATCTGTCACGTAGGCTCCTGAATCATCGCCTCCGCCGGAGACGTCAGCGCCGTCGTAGACGTACTCGTCGTAACCGGAGTAACCTACAGTTTGGCCGGCGTAGCCATACTGGTCCGATGGCACACCCGCGTCCCCATACTGGTACACGGAGCCTGTTGGCTGCGCGTAGGCGGCCTCCGAGTAGCCGTACCGATCGTAGACGGCGGCGTCCGTGGAGCCGTACTGGGACGCCGCGCCGCCCACGTAGCTGTACTCGACATAATCCACGCCGGCGCCGGTGAGCCCGAGGGCCTGCGCCGCCCCTTGCGAGAGGTCGAGCTCCCGATCCCCGACGTAGGGACCCCGATCGTTGACGGTTACCATTACGGAGTTACCCCCGTAGCTGACCTGGAGTTCGGTCCCCAGGGGCAACGTCTTGTGCGCCGCCGTGTACCCCCACGGGTCGTACGGCTCTCCTCCCGCCGTCGGCAAGCCCTCGAATCCCGGCCCGTACCACGAAGCAAGAGCCGTCTCCCCTTCCGCCCGCCCAACCGCCAACACCAGAAAAGCGCCCGCTAAGAACGCCGCCAAAAGTACGTTTCTCGACCACCGCGAAAGCAAAGGCAACACGCATCCCCCTCCGTCAACGTCTACCTTGAGTTTACTCTGAACCTCAGATAGCGGGTAAGTATCCGCATCTGCTGCCCGCAGGTCAAGGCCTCGTCGTAACCTATCGCCGCGTGAGCGTGGGCACTCCGGCCGCGACTTTCTCTCCGGCCACCGCCTCGTCCTCTGCGATAACGCAGACCGCGTTTTAAAGCCAAATACTCGCCGGTTTATCGGAACATGAGAATAGACGGCGCGTGTGTTACGATGCCGCTCGTCGGAGGGAGTTGCAAAAATATTCGCGTGATAAAGGTGGCGGGTTGGGTTCCGACTACACGGTAGACGAGGTCAGCGCCATGCTGGACGTGCCCCGCCCAACCCTGTACCGTTACCTCAAGGAGTATCCCGTCCCCTATGAGCGGCGTTCGGGCAGGATCTCGATCCCCGAAAAGTCTTTGGGTCGTATCCGCAGGGTTCGCGAGTTACACGACGAGGGGCTCGGGACGGAGGCCGTCAGGAGACGCCTGCGCGATGAAGCGCCGGACTCCTCGGACGGGCGGCTCGCGGAGCGTCTCGACCGCATCTCGGGAGCGCTGGAGGAACTGCGCGAGGCTCACGGTCCCTCCCCCGGTGCGGTGGAGTCGGTCTCCTCCGGTGACATGCGCGCCCTGCTCGCCCGGCAGAGCCTTCTCATCTCCGCCGTCCTCGATATGTCCGAGATGCTCGAGGAGCTCCTCGCGGCGGCCGGACGGCCCCGCAGGACGATCCTGGGGAGCGTGAGAGCACAGCTACCATCTCCCGACGATACCGCTCGGGCCATCCCATACCGGCGGGTCATAGACGCCGCGCCTGCCCACCAGAGTGTACGGTTCGGCACCCTCGCCCGCCGCCGACGCATCGCCGCCCTGACGCTACTGACGCTGGTGATCCTGACGGGGCTCGCCGCTCTCGTCTGGGTCTACCTCGCCAACGGCGGCGCCTGAACGTGCGCCGGGCAAGGCCCTCGGGACCGGCCCGAACCGGCAGCCGGCGCCGTTCCCGGCGGGGACGGGCCGGGGCATACCGTGGTTGCTTCACCCCAAGCCCTTCTCTGCTGCTCCGCGAGGGCGCGGAGCCCCCGGCCTTTAGAATCAGGTCGGGCTGCCCGAGAGGAGGCGGCGCGATAGAGCCCGTAGAGGGTCGCGGCCAGGGGCTGGATTTGCTCCCCCAGATCCATCAACAGGACGGCTACCTGCGCGAAGTCGAATCTTCCGCAGCGAGCCGGTCCTATAAGGAGCCCAAGTTCTTGGCGTCAGCCGGCTCGGGGACGGGCGAGGACCTCAAGGTTTGCTCTCAGCCCGCCACGACCAGTATCGCGCACGAGCCCCCCAGCCGCAGCACGTGTCGTAGGCGATGACGCTGCCGGTCGGGAAGGCGCGCTCGGGTGTTCGGGGAGGGCCCAGGACGCCCGGCTCATCGACTCAACCAAGGCCCCGACGTAGGCGAGGACCTTCCCGAGCATGATGGCCCTCGCCGCGTTCGCCACGGCGTCCAACCCCGAGCCGCAGAGGCGATTGATGGTCGTCCCGCCGATGTGCTCCGGGAAGCCCGCGAGGAGCAGGGCCACCCGAGACACGTTGCGGTTGTGCTCCCCGACCTGATTGGCGCAACCTATGTAGACGTCCTCTACCTCCTCGGGGGGCGCCAGTCCTCTGCACGAGGGCCTCTGAGGTCAATACGGTCAGGTCGTCGGGACGGACGGGGCTCAAGGCCCCGTCCTGCTTGCCCATTGGGGAGCGGACCGCCCCGAAGAACCATGCCTCCGCCACGCTTCTGCTGGGCATGGGTTCCTCCTTTGGGGTGGTTCCTGTGGAGCATGATGCCTCTCATCTACCCGGCGTAACGGCTCGCCCTAGCTCCTCTGCCCTGCCGGACTTCCGGCGACCGCCTTGCCCGGCGCCTGCTCCTCCAGGTCGTTGCGGAAGGTCTTGGTCAGCAGGTAAGTCGATACGAGGGAGATAAGGGCCACCACGATATAAACGGCCACTCCCACGTAAGACCCGGTCCAGGCTACCAGCGCAGTGGTGATCAGCGGTGCGAAGCCCCGAGTATGGCGGCCATCTGGTAGCTTATGGACGCCCCGCTGTAGCGCATGCATGCGCGTGCTGAACAGCTCGGAGAAGTACGCCGACTGCGGCCCCCGTAGACGGCGCTGCGGCAGGTCTGCACGACGAGACCGCCCAAGATGAACAGCGCGATGGTGCCGGTATCGACTAACCAGAGGTACGGGAAGGCGAACAGGGCGAGGACCGCCATCCCGGCCAGGAAGAGCGGCCTCCGACCCACATAGTCCGAGAGCGCCCCGAAGCCCAGGATCATCAGCAGGTCAGAGACGCTCAGGAGAACGTTCGCGTTCAAGACAGTCGTGCGTCGTAGCCGACCTGCTCGGTCGCGTAGGCGATCATATATACACGGACGCTACGTAGAA
>JADDPV010000179.1:1650-6349 GCA_016781705.1 Rubrobacter sp. | reverse complement strand
CGCCATCCTCGTGCCCAACACTCCCCCTCTTACGGTAACGCCTCCTATTCTATGCCATAGATGAGTCGCGGGTTAAACGACCGTCGGGAGCCGGTTACGAGAAGAAGGAGACCGACATACCCGGTCCTCACAGGGATTCCTGCCGTTGCTTCCTTTCCCGAGCTTTGGCGCAGGCTCACGGGCTTCTACGATTCGGAGGGGTTGGCAACCTGCTTCAAGTCGAGGAGGGTCCGAGGTGGGAGTTCCTCGCCCGCGACTCCTCCGCGCCCTCCTCGGCCTCCTCCGCGGCGATGAGGTGCTTGCAGCGCACGACGACGAGCGGGACGCCGGCCTCCTTGCGTTTCTTTTTGCCGTTGTGCCTCTCGAAGTCCCTGCACCCGCACAGCCCGAAGATCGCGTCGACGAGGTAGCGGTCGTTGGCCCGGTACAGGCCGCGGCCGACCCGCTCGAGCTCCACGTCCTTGGCCCGGACCCTCCGGACCTCCTCCAGCACCGCCGCGCGCGTTTTGGCGGAGATCTCCTGCGCCGCCTCCCCGGCGAGGGCGACGAGCTCCTCCGGCCTCCCCGGGCAGCCCGGCCGCCACCAGTCCACCCGTAGGTCCCCGAAGCGCGAAAGCGTGGCGAGGACCTCACTCAGGGCTGCGCCCTCCCCCGTCCTCCTCCTCGTGGCCCTCCACAGCCCGAGAGGTTCCTCCTCGCGCTTGGCCAGCGGCCTCGACCCGGTGAGCAGGAGGATACGCTCGCGAAAGCGCCCTCGGGCCTCGAGCCACGCGAGCGCCGCTAGCACGGCCCGGTACTCCAGGACGGCGAGAATGGCCTCCTTTTCGAGGCCGCGCGGTAGCTCCCCGTCGGCTCCGTCCCCGATCAAGGAGGCTTGGGAGCGGCCGATCTTCACCTCGAAGCCCTTCTTGGGGTCGCAAGGGTCCCCCCACTCCGGGCGGACCTCCGGGTCCCGAGCGGCTTCGAGGAGTGTCCCGGTGGCTCGATGCGGCAGGCAACGACGAAGCCGTAGGCCGGGCGCCCCCCGGTATCGCGCCCGCACACCCCCGAGCAAAAGACGACGAGCAGAGGGGTCCCCGCCGATCCCTCCGGGACGGCGCGCCCGAAAGCCGGGACGTCGTCATTGCCTCTCCCGTAGCCCCCATTCGCCTCCACGCCCCGAGTACAAGGGCGGACCGCGTAACGCAGCAGGGGTAAGGAAGAGACCTCCTACAGGCACACCGAGGCGATGGCGAGCTTCGGTGACGCTTCTTCGGAGGTGGGCGCTACGTGTTGGGCAAGAACCTCTCGATCTTTCTCCCGAGCGCGTCGGGGTCGGTCTCGCGGGGCCCGGGGCCGTCGCCCTCGAGCGCGGAGTTTAAGGACCGCTCCTGCTCGGGCCTGACGTGCGAGAGCGGCATCGGCGGCACGTCGGGGTCGGTGACGGCCTCCAAGACCACGGGACGGTCTGAGGAGAGCGCCTCCTCCCAGGCCGCCGCGACGTCCTCGGGCCGGTCTACGCGGATGCCCTTGAGGCCCAAAAGCTCCGCGTAGCGGGCGTAGGGGAAGTCGGGGAGGTCCTGGGAGGCGCGGAACTTCGGGGCTCCGGACATGACGCGCTGCTCCCAGGAGACGAAGGAGAGGTCGCGGTTGTTCAGGACGAGCACGACGAGGCGCGGGTCTTGCCAGCGCCCCCAGAGGTTCGCCAGGGTGACGAGCTCGGAGTTCCCGTTCATCTGCATCGCGCCGTCGCCGACGAGCGCTATCACGGGCCGGTCCGGGTGGGCGAGCTTCGCGGCGATGGCGTAGGGCACGCCAGAGCCCATCGTCGCGAGCCCCCCGGAGACCGACCACATCATCCCACGCCCAAGCCTCACCCCCTGGCACAACCAGCTCACCACCGATCCCGAGTCGCCGGTGAGGATCGAGTCCTCCGGCAGCTTCTCGGAGAGCTCCCGGAAGACCCTCATCGGGTTCAGGGGGTCCGCCTCCTCCATGGCGCGCTCCTCGGCGGCATCCCACCAGCGGGCCACCTTGCCCTCGATCCCCTCGCGCCAGGAGCGCTCCGCCTTGCGCTCGAGGTGCGGGATGAGAGCCCGAAGGGTCTCCTTCGAGTCCCCGACGAGGTTGACCTCGTTAGGGTAGCGCAGGCCCAGCATGCGCCCGTCGATGTCGATCTGCACGCCCCTGGCCTGGCCCTCCTCGGGGAGGTACTCGGTGTATGGCATGGTGGTGCCGACCATGAGGAGCGTGTCGCACCCCGTCATCAGGTCCCAGCTCGGCTCCCGCCCGATGGGGCCGATGCCGCCGGTTACGAAGGGCAGGTCGTCCCCGACGACCGTCATGCCCAACAGGGCCTTCGCGACCCCGGCACCGAGGAGCCCGGCAACCTCCATCACCTCGTCGGCGGCCCCCGCGGCGCCCGCGCCCACCAGGATCGCGACCCTCTCGCCGGCGTTTAGGACCTCCGCGGCCCGCCCGAGGTCCTCCTCCGCGGGGACGACGCGCGGCTCGGAGTAGCCGAGCCCCGAGTGGAGGTTGCCGTGCAGGTGCGCGGGCTCCTCCACCGCCCCGAGCTCCTGCACGTCGTAGGGCACGATCAGGCACGTCACGGTCCGCTCGGACTTCGCGATCCGGAACGCCCTATCGACGAGGTGGCGCGCCTGGGAGGGGTCGGCGAGCACGTGCACGTACTCGTTCGCCACGTCCTTGAGGAGGGATTGCAGGTCGACCTCCTGCTGGTAGTCGCCGCCAAGGGAGGCGAGCGCCTGCTGGCCCACGATCGCCACGACTGGCACGTGGTCCATCTTGGCATCGTAGAGGCCGTTGAGGAGGTGTATGGCCCCCGGACCGGAGGTAGCGAGGCAAACGCCCACCTCTCCGGTGAACTTGGCGTGGGCGCACGCCATCAGGGACGCCATCTCCTCGTGGCGGACCTGGACGAACTCGGGCTCGTTGCCGGCCCTATTCAGGGCCGCCAGGACGCCGCTGATGCCGTCCCCGGGGTAGCCGAAGATCCTCTCCACCCCCCACTCCGAGAGTCGCTTCACCAGGAAATCGCCGACGGTTTCGCTCATGTCTCTCCTCGTCGTTGTCGGGGCAAAACCCTTGAAGGTAGTTGTCTCTTACCCTTTTGCTACCGATAACCCAAGCCCAACGACGTCGCCGTACTCTCTGGCGCACCGGGTCAGGAAGCCCAATGGTCGGCCACGTACTCCGGAAGGTTGCCAGAGGAACCCCTTGAGGGACGGGGGTAGGGGCGTGAGGCCTCAAGATTGCACGCGGCTTCCGCCTTAGCACCGCGGTGAACGACGCCTCACAGCTTGAGACCCTCCGGACGGAACCCGTATGGAGAACCCTCTCGGGCTTACTCTTCCGCTGCCCGCCCGTACCCGCCCCCGCCCGGCGTCTTGACCGTCACCACGTCGCCCTCCCTTAGCTCCCGGCTCACCTTCGGCGGCAACTTTCTCTCGTTGAGGAGGTTCTCGCCCACCTTCCCGGGCTCGCCGCCACTCATGCCCTGTGGCGGGTGGCGGCGGCGGTCGCTCAGTAGCGAGAGGCTCGCGGGCTCGAGCACACGGACGGAGCGGACGATGCCGTCGCCGCCCGGGTGCTCGCCCTCGCCCCCTGAGCCGTAAAGGAGCTCGTAGCGCTCGACGCGCATCGGGTACTCGAGCTCGAAGGCCTCGGTGGGGGTGTTCAGGGTGTTGCTCATGCCGACGTGGACACCGGAGGGACCCGGGCCCTTGCTGCTCGCGCCCTGTCCGCCACCTATGGTCTCGTAGTAGGTCCAACCAGGACCGCCGATTATGGTGTTGTTCATCGTCCCCTGGCCATGCGCCGGGAGATCCGCGGCCCCGGAGAGGGCGGCGAGGACGGTGTCGGCGATGCGATTGCTGGTCTCGACGTTGCCGGCCACGACCGCCGAGGGGCTCTTTGCGTTCACCAGGCTACCCTTCGGGGCCTTTATCGTGAGTGGGGCGTAGGTGCCGGCGTTGGCCGGTATGTCCTTGGGCAGGAGGACGCGCAGGGCGAAGTAGCACGCCGAGCGCGTCACCGGCAAGGGGCAGTTCACGTTGCCGGGAACCGCCTCGGCCGTGCCGGTGAAGTCTATCGTTATGGAGTCACCTCTTATGGCGACCTTCGCCCGGACCGGGATATCCTCGTCCATCGTCCCGTCGCCCTCGAGGAAGTCCTCGGCGGAGTACTCGCCGTCCGGCAGGTCCCGAATGGCCTCGCGGGTCCGCCGTTCGGTATAGGAGATGACCTCGTCGAAGGCGGCGAGCACGATCTCTTCGCCGCGGCGTTCGATCAGCTCCCCGATGCGCTCCTCGGCGATCCGGTTGCCCGCTATCTGAGCTCTGAGATCCCCCCGCCGGATCGCGGGCGTGCGGACGTTGGCGAGGAGGAGGTCGAGCACGTCGTCCACGTACTCCCCGCCCCTGACGAGGCGGACCGGCGGGATTATGATGCCCTCCTGGTAGACCTCCCGCGAGTCGCTCGGCATGGAGCCCGGGCGCATTCCGCCGACGTCCGAGTGGTGCGCCCGCGTCACGGCGTAGCCTACGATCCGGCCCTCCCAAGCGATCGGCGAGACGAGCGTTATGTCCGGCAGGTGCGTCCCCCCGGAGTAGGGGTCGTTGATGGCGAAGACGTCCCCCGGCTCGGGGTTGCGGCGCATGACCGCGGCGACCGCCTCCGGCATGGCGCCGAGGTGGAC
>JADDPV010000179.1:1384-1596 GCA_016781705.1 Rubrobacter sp. | reverse complement strand
CGAGCAGTCGCGCCGCTCCTTTATGTTCGAGGAGTAGGCGCCCCGGATAAGGACCGCCCCCATCTCCTCGGCGATGCCCGCGAGCGCGCTCGCCAAAACCGAGAGGGTCACGGGGTCCAGTCGTCCGTTGCTCATCTCTTCTCCAATACCAGGGTTCCGACGTTGTCCACGACGCCCCGCCAGCCCGGGTTGACGACGCAGGTGGATTCTTT
>JADDPV010000179.1:818-1313 GCA_016781705.1 Rubrobacter sp. | reverse complement strand
CCACCCACTCGCCGCCGAAGTTGGCCTCCCGGCGCTCCCTCTCCGCGTCGCCTCCCCCGGTAGCAGTAGGCTCCTCCAGCTTCGGCTTCTCCACCGGCACGGTGGCCGTGAGACGTAGGTTCACCAGCTCCACGGCTTCGTCCTCCATCCGGTAGCCGTAGCGCCGCTGGTGCGCGGCGTGGAAGCATTCCTCCAGCTTCTCCACCTCGAAAGGTCTCTCGGTCTCGACCGTGAGCTCGAAGGACTGCCCCCCGTAGCGCAGGTCCGCCCGGCGGGTGTACTCCGGTCCTTCGAGGTCCTTGGCGGCCATGATCTCCATGCCTTTGAAGGCCTCCTTGAGCTCCACGGCTTTGACGTCCTCGAGGTCCGCGAGGTACGGGCTCACGTAGTCGCGCCTGAGGTCGGAGATGGCGAGCCCCAAAGCACTCAAGACCCCGCCCGCCCGGGGGACGAGCACGGTGCTCATGCCGAGCTCCTCGGCCAGCGCGCAGGCGT
>JADDPV010000179.1:0-749 GCA_016781705.1 Rubrobacter sp. | reverse complement strand
TCACGCGCAGCGCTCGCACCATCTCCGCGTTCGCGACGCGCACGATCCCCAGGGCAACCTCCTCCGCCTCCAGGCCGAGCTCCTTGCCCAAAGAAGCGAGCGCCTTCTCCGAGAGGTCACGCCTCAACACCACCTCGCCGCCGAGCTCCGCGCCGTCCTGCAGGTAACCTAGATACAGGTTCGCGTCGGTCACGGCGGGCTCCTCGCCGCCCTTGTCGTATCCGGCGGGGCCGGGCTCGGCGCCCGCGGACTGGGGGCCGACGCGCAACGCTCCGCCCGCATCGGCCCAGGCGATCGAGCCGCCGCCGGCGCTCACCGTGTGCACGTCCACCATTGGGAGCTTTATCGGTACGCCGGCGATGACTGTTTCCGTGGTCGTCTGCACCTCGCCGCCCACGATGGGCGCGACGTCCGTGCTCGTCCCGCCCATGTCGAAGGTGAGAAGATCTCGGTACCCTCCTAGCCCCGCAACGTAGGCCGCGCCAACGACTCCGCCTGCCGGCCCCGAGAGGACGAAGGCGGCGGCGTCGGCCACCGCGTCCTCTATCCCGACCACCCCGCCCGCGGACTGCATCACGGACGGCGTCGGCGCGCCGGCCTCCTCCACCTTGCCCGCCAGGTTCCTGAGGTAAGCGGCGAGCTTGGGGGCCAGGTACGCGTCGGCGGCGGTGGTGGAGAACCGCTCGTACTCGCGGAACTCCGGCAGCACCTCGCTGCTCAAAGAGACGTGCACGTCCGGGAGTGCCTCC
>JADDPV010000200.1 GCA_016781705.1 Rubrobacter sp. | reverse complement strand
CGCGAGGACAGGAGCGCGAGGCCCTGCCTGGTTCCGAGGGCACGCCCGCGCGAGAAGCCCGTGGGCGTGGTTCGGTTTAGGGGCACTCACGAGCTCCCGAGAACCTCTAGTAGATCTTCAGGATATATTGTGTGTGATGAGCTATAGCGGTCGTCATGAAACCTCCAATCTTCGTACGTTCGTTGTCACAAGAGGAGCGCGAGGTTCTTGCCGCCGGGCTGCGCTCCAAAGACGCCTTTGTTCTGCGCCGGAGCCAGATACTTCTGGCGAGCTCTCGCGCAGAGTCCCCGCCCAGGAGGATAGCCCGGAGTTTGGGATGCGACTCCCAGACGGCTGGCAACGCCATCCACGACGACTTCAACGAGAGGGGCCTGGATGCTCTGCAGCCGGGCTCCTCGCGCCCCAAGCGGAGACCCGTGCCGCCTTCGCGACGAGAGTAGCGCCGAGGCCATGAGGGAGATGCTCCACCGCTTTCCGAGGGAGTTTGGCAGGGATAGTAGTCTCTGGACGCTAGAGATGGCCGCCCCGAGGTGAGCTTCGAGGAGGGGCTCGTCTAAAGGCGGGCCTCGGGCGAGACGATCCAGGCTACTTTGGCGCGCCTCCTCGGAGTGCGCTGGCAGAGAGCCAAGCGGTGGATCACCTCTCCCGATCCCCTGTATGAAAGAAAAAAGACGCCGCGACCGACTGATGACGATAGCCGAGGCCGATTCCGAGTGGGCAGTGGGTTTCGAGGACGAGTGCTGGTGGAGCCGGGGCTGGCCTTGCCTACCCTGAGTAGCTCTGGGCCGAGGAAGGAAAGCCGATGCGCCTCTTCCAAAAGTGTCGGTCGAAAAAGACGATCCCGATCCGAAGGCCCTCTCCTGTTACGGGCTCTATCTGCCAGAGCTTGTGACCAGACGTGGATAAGGTTTGTGGATGGTGGGCCCGTCAGTGGGATAACGACCCGATTTCTCCAGTGGAGGAGTTGCGAGAAGCTCGAAGCTCTCGGCAGGAAGGTCCTGCTCCTCATCTGGGACAACGCCAGTTGGCACATCTCCAAGGAGGTCAGGCGCTGGCTCGGGAAACATAACCGCGTGAGGTCAAAGAGAGCGGCAGCGAAGCTGGAGTGAGGATCGTAAGCTGTTTGTTGCCCAAGCAGAGCCCGTGGCTGAACGCCATAGAGCCCAAGAAGTGGGTCCACGGCAAGCGCAAGGTGGTCGAGCTCGAGAGGTTGCTCGGCGCCTACGAGCTTGCCGAGAGGGTTTGCCGGGTTTTCGGTTGCCCGCATTACGAGCATCTATCCATTCCCCGGGAGGTCGCCTGATCGTGCACTAGCTGGAATGCTACCCTGCACCCGTGGACGAGATGCTCGACGTGCTCGACAGGGCGGGCAGGGGGACCGGCGAGGTCGCCCTCAAGAGCGAGGCGCACCGGCTCGGATTATGGCACAAGTGTTTCCACTGCTGGATCGTGGAACCTGATGGACCGTACCTTCTCGTGCAGCGGCGCGCCGCCGGGAAGGAGACGTGGCCGGGGATGCTCGACGTGACCGCCGCCGGGCACCTGCGCGCCGGAGAGAGGACCCTCGATGGGCTGCGGGAGGTCGAGGAGGAGTTGGGGATTTCGGTGCGGCCCGAGGAATTGGTGCCGCTCGGGACGCGCAAGATCGAACGCGAGATACCGGACGCCGGCCTCGACCGCGAGTTCCAGGAGGTGTTCTTGCTCGTGCGCGGGCTCTCGCCCGGAGACCTGCGTTTCCAGAGAGAAGAGGTCGCCGCCGTGGTGCGCCTCCGGCTCGAAGACGTGGAGGCATTGAGCGAGGGGATCGAAGTCCTCGCCGAGGAATGGAGCACAGATGGAGGTGCGAAAACCTACCGGGCGCGCCCCTCCGACTTCGTTCCCGAGGAGGACGATTACCTGTCGCAGGTCGCGCGGGCTGCGCGCGATGTCCTGGTCGGCGCGAGCCCCGGCATCCTCTTCTAGCCTTCGATCCCTGCGTACTCGTTTGTCTGCCGAACCGCGAAGCTGGCCCTCCACCGGGCTGAGCGGGCGTCCTTGAGCGCGTGTTCCGCGTGCTCTCCGTCCAGGGTGACGGCGCAAGAGACCTCGGCGAGGGCAATCAGAGCGTGCGTGGCCCCGGCGGCCAGGTGTGCGGCGCCGGCGGCCTCCGCCGCTGTGGCCTTCGTGGGGAGCTCCGCGAGCGACGAGGCCGCCAGGTTCGCCACGTCCGCCGCCTGCAATGCCCCGTCCACCAGGGCGTCGGCGGGTTCGGTCCCGCCCGCAAGACCGGCCAGAGCCTCGATCTCCTCCCTCAGCGCACCCACCAGATCCCGGACTACCTCGGCGCGCAGGGCGTCGCCGGACACCCCTGCCCAGGCTTCCTGCAGCATCTCGGCTGCCAGCGCGGCGGCGCGCAGGGGGGGCGGCGGACCAGACGTTAGTGTCGGATCCCCTGCGCCATACGGTTCGTCTTCCCCGTGGTTCACGCCAGGGATTCTATCCCAGACCGCGCGTGCTCTGGCGCGGGAGCGTTACGGGAGTTGGTCGCGGGTGATCGTCTATCGTGGCGGCTTCAGCGTGTCTTCTCAGCCGTTCGCGCCGACTCGATATGATGATGCATAAGAATTCACGAACGTACGGTAGACGCCGTAGGCAACGAGCCCGAGCGTGGCGAAGAGGAGGTACGGGCCAGAAGATTGTTCGGCCAGGGGCGCGAGTGTGCCGCCTATGCCGCGAGCTTTCTGCGGGTCGGGCGTCAGGGCCACCTGCGCGAGGAAGACGCCTATGATGGTGAAGATCATGCCCCGCGCGGAGTAGCCGAGGCATCCGGCGCGTGTCACCCACGTCCGCGCTCGGGTGCTCATCTCACCTCGCTTCAGCCCCTCCCGGAAGTCCGTCTCGTACGCCTTGTAGAATTGGTAGAGTCCCGCGGCGACGATCTCGGCACCTATCGCCACAGCCGGTGTGCAGCCGAAGGGCTAGGTTATCGGGCTCGCCGTCCAGTCAGCTGGCGAGTCGCCGCTCCCGCCCGAGCCCAGCGCCAGCGCTTCGGCGCTGAAGGTCAGGAACGCCTGGATCCGGCCGCTCAGGGTGTTGCCGAAGTAGCTCCCGATCTCCTTCGCGTCCGTTCCTTTGTTCTCGTGTCCAAAGTGGCCTGGATGAACAGCCAGATCGCATGCTCCGTGAGCCCGGCGGCGACCACGCCGAGCAGGACCCTCCCGAAAGGGGCCGCCAGGATGGATTGCAGGACGCCTCCTTAGTCGGCCGTCTTACCGCCGGCCCTGAACACCCCCGCGCCGCCAGCATCCCGATCACCAGGTAGACGCCCCCGTTGGTCGCGTAGCCCAGGTGCGCCGCACGTTCGATCCATGGGCTCGCCTTCCTCCTCCCCGCCGCCCGCCGAGCCGCTCCGCGCTACCCGCCCCCTTCCCCCAACCACTCGTACCCTACATGCGCGACGGACTCCCTATCCTTGAGAGAGCCGGTGGCCGGCAAGTTATAATCACGGCATGAGAGTTGCGCTGGCCCAGATAGACACCGTCGTCGGCGATGTGTGGGGGAACGCCGGGAGGGCGGCCAAAGCCCTCGACCGGGCGTTGGAAGGCGGCGCCGACCTCGTCGCCTTCCCGGAACTGACGATTACCGGCTACCCGCCCGAGGACCTTCTGCTACGCCCGAGCTTCATACAGGAGAACCTCGGCGCGCTAAACGAGTTCGCGGGTAGCGTGCCCGAGGGCGTAGTGGTGGCGGTCGGGTTCGTGGACCTCGATGGCGACCTGTACAACGGTTGCGCGATAATCACGGGCGGTGAGGTCCTCTACCGCTATCACAAGCGTTACCTGCCCAACTACGGCGTCTTCGACGAGAACCGTTACTTCCGCGAGGGCGAGGGCGCGCCCGTCCTCCGGCTCGACGGCGCCCTGGTCGGCGTCAACGTCTGCGAGGACATGTGGTACCCGGGCGGCCCGGCGCGGGACCAAGCCCTGAGCGGGGCGAGCGTGCTGTTGAACGTCTCCGCCTCGCCGTACCACCGCCTCAAGGGCCACTCGCGCGAGAGGATGCTCGGTGTCCGCGCCTCGGATCACGGCTGCTACGTGCTCTTCTGCAACCTGGTCGGCGGCCAAGACGAGCTGGTCTTCGACGGCCGCTCGGCGGCCTTCGACCCCGAGGGCCGGGTCATCGCCCGCGCGAAGCAGTTCGAGGAAGACCTCCTCCTCGTGGACCTCGACGCCGAAGAGGCCCTCGTCCACCGCCTCCACGACCCCCGTCCCCGCAAGGAGAACCCCGACCGTCCCCCCGAAGTCATCGAGGTCCCCACCGCCGGACACAACCCAAACGGTCGGACCTGGGGCAGGACCGGCGGTGAGCCGCGGCGGGAGCCCGCGCTCTCCGAAGAGGGCGAGGTGCTGAGCGCGCTGTGCCTGGGCCTTGGGGACTACTTCCGCAAGAACGGCTTCTCGCGGGCCGTACTCGGGCTCTCCGGCGGCATAGATTCCTCGTTTGCCGCGGCTGTCGCCGCCCGCGCCCTCGGGCCGGAAAACGTCACCGGCGTCCTCATGCCCAGCCGCTACACCTCCGAGCTGAGCAACACCGACGCCGCCGCGCTCGCCAATAACCTCGGGATAGACACCCAGGTCATCCCCATCGGCCCGGCCTTCGACGCGTACCGGGAGATGTTGGAGGGAGCGTTCGAGGGGCTAAAAGAGGACGTTACGGAGGAGAACATCCAGTCCAGGATCCGCGGGAACATCCTCATGGCGCTCTCCAACAAGTTCGGCTGGATCGTTCTCAGCACCGGCAACAAGAGCGAGATGAGCGTCGGGTACTCCACGCTGTACGGCGACACCGCGGGGGGGTTCTCCGTGATCCGGGACGTCCCCAAGACGCTCGTCTACCGCATCTGCCGGCACATCAACGAAGTGGAAGGCCGCGAGGTCATCCCCGAGTCGGTCCTGACCAAAGAGCCCTCGGCGGAGCTCCGGGAGGACCAGCGCGACGCGGACTCGTTGCCGCCCTACGACGTGCTCGACCCCATCCTCGAGGCGTACATCGAGGAAGACAAGGGGGTGGGCGAGATCGTGGCCGCTGGCTTCGACGAGGAGGACGTCAGGCACGCGGTGAAGCTCGTGGACGCCGCAGAGTACAAGCGCCGCCAGGCCCCGACCGGCATCAAGGTAACCGCCCGCTCCTTCGGGCGCGACCGCCGCATGCCCATCACCAACCGCTACCGCGAGCGCCAGGGCGAGCCTCGGGGGGAGCGGCGCGACGGGCGCTCTTAGCGACCTTTAGCAAACTATGTTACGTCTCGCCTCAGGAAGAAGAGCGTGGCTAGCAGGACGAAGGCGGCGGTGTAGGCGACGAGCGCGATGACGGCCCGCTCGGGCTCGACGAGCGGCTCCGGAACGTCGAACTCCTCGGGGAAGGGGGAACCAAAGTAGCCCGAGGCGCCGCCCGTGTTCTCCCCGAGCGTGACCTTGCGGAAGCTCTCGTAGGCGTCGCTCTCGATGGGGAGGGCCGCTATGGTATTCTCGACCGCCAACGCCCACGCCAGCCCAAGCCCGATGGCGAGCGGCGTACCCCTGAAGAGCACGGCCAGTGCGAAGCCGAAAGCGCCCCAGACCGCGAAGACGAGGGAGCCGATGCCCACTCCGCGCAGCGCGTCCCACGGGGACGGCCAGGCGACGGCTGTCTCCTCCAGCCAGGCCACGAGAAGGCTGCTCAGCGCGCCGGCGGCGAGCCCCAAGACCACGAAGAAGACGAGGAAGATCCCCAGTGCCAGGAGCTTCCCCAAGAGCACGGCGAGCTTGCCGGGGCGCTGGCTCAGGACGGTCTTCAGCGTCCCCCAGCCGTACTCGCTGCCGGCGCAGAGCGCACCCAGGATCAGGACGATAGCCGCCCCGATGTCGAAGATCCCGCCGCCAAGCAGGTTCCTCAGCAGGTTCTCCGGGAGCAGGGCCTCCAGTTGCGCCTCGTTGATCGCCTCCCCCTGGGCCCTGACCTCGGCCGGGACGTCCTCAGATGGCTTAGACGAGTTGGCGACGAACCAGTAGGTGAGGAGGTAGCCAAAGAGCAACACGATGACGATCCAGACGAGAGCCAGGATCCAGGTCGCCGGCCGTTTGCGGATCTTCAACAGCTCCGCCGCGAAGCTCGCCCACATCAGACCGTCTCCCCGCCGGTCAGCTCCAAAAACACCTCTTCGAGCGACTGCTCCGCGGGCCGGAGCTCGCTCACCTCCAGCCCCGCCGAGACGAGCGCGCGGTTGATCTCCGCCGCACGAGACGAATCACGATCAGCCGGAGCATGGCCCCGTCTACCCGCGCCTCCTCCACGCCGTCGAGCCGGGCCGCGACGCGTGCCGAGTCTTCTAAAGGTTTGGCGCGAACAAGGAGCCCTTGGCGGCCCCGCAACTCGGCTAGCGTCCCCTGGGCGACGAGCTTCCCATGCTGAATCACACCGACCCGG
>JADDPV010000063.1:2190-6473 GCA_016781705.1 Rubrobacter sp. | reverse complement strand
GCTTCCGCCGGGGCTCACGCCACGTTCTCCTCTTCCTCGCCTACTTCCTCCGCGACTCGCTCCTCCTCTGGCGGCGCGGGCTGCGTGTACAGCGCCGCCGCGTCCAGGAGGACCCTCCCGCTTTCGACCTTGACAGGGAAGGTGAGGACGCGGGAGAGGTCGTCGTTCTTCACCTGTCCGGTCCTCAGCTCGATCTTGCGCGCGTGCAACGGGCAGGAGACGGTGGTGGCCGCGACGTCCCCGTCCGAGAGCGGGCCGCCCATGTGCGGGCAGACGTCGCACACGGCGAAGAAGCCCGCCTCGGTGTTGAAGACGGCCACGTAGAAGCCGTTCACGACGACGCGCCGGCCCTCGAGGCGGGGGACGTCCTCGACAGAGCAGACCTCGACCCAGCGGCTCATACGCGCCCGACCTCCCGCGCGAACTGGTTCTTCGTCACGTTGTTCGTGCGCTCCAGCCACGGGTCGCTCGTCGCCTCCTTAGCTTTTCGCAGGCGCTCGCGCAGCCGCTCCGGCTCCCCGGACTCCTCGTCGAGGACGTTTTTCTTGATCTCCTCGAGGCCCACGCGGGGCACGAAGTCGTAGGTGCGTTCTTTCGGCTGGCCGTTCTCGCGGTAGTACTGCATGAAGGCCATCATCACGTCGTAGGCCTCTTCCTTCGTCTCCACCGTGGCCAGAACGTCGCCCTTGCGCACCTCCATGCCGGCCGCTCCTCCGACGTAGATCTGCCACCCGCCCTCGATGGCGATCGCGCCGATGTCCTTGACGCTCGCCTCGGCGCAGTTGCGCGGGCAGCCCGAGCAGCCCATCTTCACCTTCGCCGGGGTGTACAGAAACTCGAACGCCTTCTCCAGGTCTATCCCGAGGTTGGTCGAGTCCCCGACCCCGAAGCGGCAGAAGTCCGTGCCCACGCACGTCTTCACCTGCCGGAACGCCTTGCCGTAGGCGAAGCCGCTAGGCATCCCGAGGTCCGCCCACGCTTTCGGCAGGTCCTCCTTCTTTACCCCGAGGATGTCCAGGCGTTGGGAGCCGGTGATCTTGACCATGCGCGCGTTGTACTTCTCGGCGACGTCGGCGACCTTTCGGAGCTGGTCCGGGCTCGTCACGCCGCCGTACGTGCGCGGCACTATGGAGAAGGTCCCGTCGTTCTGGATGTTGGCGTGGACCCTGTCGTTGATGGTGCGCGCGTGGCGCTCCTCTTTGTGGCGGTTCGAGTTCGTCGAGGCGACGATGTACGTCAGCGCGGGCTTGCAGTCCGGGCACACCTTCCCCGCCCCGCACGCCTCGCCGACCTCGCTCACGCTCTTGAGGCCCCTGCTGCGCACGATCTCCTTTACGTCGTCCGCCATCAGCTCCATGCACTTACAGACGTAGTTCTTGTCCTCCTCGACCTCGTCGGCCGCCTGTTCGAGGATTTGGGCGACCAGCGGCTTGCAGCTCCCGCAGGAGTTGCCGGCCTTCGTCTCCTGGATCACCTCGGAGACCTTCTTGAGCTTCAGGTCTTGTATGGTCGCGACGATCCGGCCCTTCGAGACGCCGTTGCAGTCGCACACCTGCGCCTCGTCGGGGAGCTCCAGCGGAGCGGACGCCGCGTCCACGCTGCCGATGACGAGCCCGGCGACCTCCTCGGCGGGCATCCGGCGCTTTACGGCCTCGGTCATCTGCGGGCCGGCCGAGATGTCGCCGAGCAGGATCGTGCCCACCACCTTGCCGTTCTTGACGACGGCCTTGCGGTACACGCCCTCCAAGGGATTGGAGCTCACGATGGCCTCGCAGTCCTCTTCCCGGCCGTAGGCATCGCCTGCCGAGACGAGATCCACGCCCGCCACCTTGAGCGTCGTCGACGCGCCGGAGCCCTTGTAGACCAGTTTGCGCTCCCCGAGGATGGTGTCGACGACGACCCGGACCTGCTCGAGCGCCGGGGCGACGAGCCCGATGAGCTGGCCGTTGTACTCGGTGCACTCGCCGACGGCGTAGACGTTCTTTACGTTGGTCTCCATGTGCTCGTTGACCAGGATGCCGCTATTCGCCCTGACGCCGGCGCGACCGGCCAGCCCTTTGTTGGGCCGTATGCCGGTGCAGATGACTACCATGTCTGCGGGCAGGTACTCGCCGCTCTTCAGCTTCACACCCTGCACGCGGCCCTTGCCCATGATCTCCTCGGTATTCGCCCCCACCTTGAAGCGGATGCCGATCTTCTCTATCTCGCGCCCCAGCATCCGGCCCGCCGCCGGGTCGAGCTGTTGGTTCATCAGGTGGGGGGACCGGTGCAGCACCGTGACCTCGGAGCCGTGGGTGGTGAGCCCGTAGGCTGCCTCCAGCCCCAGGAGCCCGCCCCCGATGACCACGGCCCTCTCCGGCGCGGCCTCCAGCATCTCTTCCACGTCCCGCACCGTGCGAAAGACGAAGACGCCCTTTTTGTCGCGCCCCTCTATCGGCGGGACCGACGACGAGGAGCCGGTCGCGAAGACGAGCCGGTCGTAAGGCACCCACTCGCCGTCCGTGCCCCTGACCTTTTGGGCCTTCGTGTCCAACTCCTCGACGCGAACGCCGCGCCGGAAACGGACGTTGCGCTCCTCGTACCAGTCGTCGGAGCGCATGCCGAGTTGGGCCAGGTCGACAGTCCCGGCCATGAACTCCGAGAGCCTGAGCCTGTCGTAGGTACCGACTTCCTCGTCGCCGTAGAGCGTTATCTCCACGCGCCCGGAGTCCTTCGCGAGCAAGCTGTCCACCAGCGCCGCCCCGGCGTTGCCGTTCCCGACGACTACTATCTTCAGTTTCTCCGCCATGCGACTCAACCTCCGTCCCACGCGGAGAAATGGGCCTCCGCGTCCGATTCTTCCGCCTCCTTTGCAGCCTCCACCCTCACGGCCGTCCCCTTGAGCTCGGGCTGCATGGAGACCGGGTCGGCCGCGTCGTGGGTCGCGTCGTTGACGCTCCCACCGTTCGTCCACAGGTCGCCCCAATGGAACGGGGTGAACACGGTGTTCGGCTCTATGTCCTCCAAGATCTCCACCCTTGCCTCGAAGTGACCCCGGGCGGAGACGACGCGGGCCGTCTCCCCGCTCTTGACCCCGGCCTCGCCCGCCGCTTCGGGGTGCATCTCGACGAAGGGACCGTCCTCCAGACCCTTCGTCAGCTTCTCCGAGCGGCCGGTGCGCGTCATCGTGTGCCACTGGTTCTTGATGCGCCCGGTGGAGAGGGTCAACGGGTACTCCCCGGAGGGCGGCTCGTGCAGGCCCTCGTGTTCGGTAGGGGCGAAGCGCGCCCGGCCGTTCGGGGTGTTGAACCTCCCGTCCACGTAGAGCCGGGGCGTGCCGGGGTGCTCGGTGTCGCGCTCCATGATCCGCGCGAACCCCCCGAAGGGCGCCTCCTCGAAGAAGATCTCGTCCGGCGCCGGCCACTGAGCGGGACGGCGCCTCAAACGCTCGTGCGAGAGGCCCGTGACGTCCACCGGCGTGCCGCGCGTCAGCTCCTTGTATTCGTCGTAGACCTCCGAGGAGTCGCGCCACGCGAAGTGCTCCCCGAACCCCATCGCCTTGGCCACCCCGGCGAAGATCTCCCAATCCGCCCTCGCCTCGCCCGGCGGCTCGGTTACCTTCTCGACGATGCTCACGCGCCGCTCGGAGTTGGTCATCGTCCCGGCCTTCTCGCCCCACCCGGCCGCGGGCAACACGAGGTCCGCCAGCCGCGTGGTCTCCGTCTGGTAAACGTCCTGCACGACGACGAACGGCGCCCGCGAGAGGGCTCGCCTCGCCCGCGCGAGCTTGGGCATGGAGACCGCCGGGTTGGTCGCCGCGACCCAGAGGAAGCGCACCGAACCTCCGTCGAGTGCCCGGAAGAGCTCCGTGGCCGGGAGGCCCGGCCCCTCCGGGATGCTGCCCTCCGGCACGCCCCACGCCCGCTCGACCTCGCGGCGGTGCTCCGGGTTTTCCAGGTGGCGGTAGCCGGGGAGGAGGTGGGCGAGGCCGCCGACCTCGCGGCCGCCCATGGCGTTCGGCTGGCCCGTGAGGCTGAAGGGGCCGGCGCCCGGTTTGCCGACGTTGCCCGTCGCCAGGCACAGGTTGATGATCGCGCGGTTCTTAAGCGTCCCCACGGTGCTCTGGTTGACGCCCATCGTCCACAATGCCAGGGACGCCTTCGCCTCCCCGAACAGGCGCGCGGCCCGCACGATCTCCTCCGCCTCCACCCCGCACACCCGCGCCGCCCGGCGCGGCGTCCACTCCGCGGCGACCTCCGCCGCCTCCTCGAACCCGTCCGTGCGCCGCCGGACGAAGCCCTCGT
>JADDPV010000063.1:0-2069 GCA_016781705.1 Rubrobacter sp. | reverse complement strand
CGGATCCTGACGACCTTCCCGTCCGTGACCCCGACCTCGACCCCGCACCCCACCCCGCAGTAAGGGCACGTCGAGCGCGCCCACCGCTGGGGCTGCTGCGGTTTCTTCTTCGCCACCTGCCTCCTTTTCTGGACCGCTCGTAGTACGTTGCACAACGCCGCGTGCCGAACCGTGCACGCGGCGCGTTGATCGAATCTGACGAAGCGTAGCGCGCGGCGCGACTGCCCTTCATCGGCCCTATGTCCATAGATAAGGCCGCGTATCCTTCACATCTTGCTACCGCTTGACAACTAGCCGGATGTATATGCAAACGCCACATACCGCGCGCGAATTTTCTACCTTTTGCCGAAGATTCGGCGTACCTGTCTCCGCTAGGCTTGCCCCGCGTCGCGGCCGGAGCGGCACCGGGGGCCGCACCCTTGGCACGTCGGAGGCGGAAGAGAGGAGTTCGATGGGTGCAACGCGCTGGCAAAGAGCGTTGATGCAGGCGACGTGGGAAGGGGCGGCCCCGATCTTCGAGACCACCGCTGGGCTGTTCGACGGCGGGCTTCTTCGAGGTGGACCCGAAGCTCAGGGCGCTGTTCCCCGCCGGAGACGGGACGATAGAGGAGCGGGCCGGAAGCTGATGCAGATGATCGGGATCGCCGTGCGGGGGCTGGACCGGCAGGACGGCACATCACCCCCGCCGAACGCGACCTGGGCCGCCACCGCGGCGCGCAGCGCGCCGGCCGCGGCTGACGACGAGAACGAGCGTACAGAAAGGGGTTGATCGGATGGCGAGCGGCGCGATCGGACGCAAGGCGCGCACCGGCAGGTGGATAAACGAGTGGAACCCGGAGGACAAGGGTTTCTGGGAGGAGGGAGGCAAACGCGTCGCGCGGCGCAACCTGGTCTTCTCCATCTTCGCGGAGTTTTTGGGCTTCTCCGTGTGGCAGCTCTTCAGCATCGTGGCCGCGCTGCTGCCGCTCATCGGCTTTGGCTTCACAGCGTCGCAGCTCTTCTCGCTGGTGGCGATACCGCCGCTGGTCGGGGCGACGATGCGCTTCCCCTACACCTTCGCCGTCGGCGTCTTCGGCGGGCGCAACTGGACGATTATCAGCGCGCTGTTGCTCCTCGCGCCCACCGTCATGCTCGGCATCATCATCCAGAACCCCGAGACGCCGTACTGGCTCTTCGCGGTCGCGGCGGCGCTGGGCGGCTTCGGCGGCGGCAACTTCTCCTCCAGCATGGCGAACATCGGCTACTTCTACCCCAACGAGAAGAAGGGTACGGCCCTCGGCATAAACGCCGCGGGCGGCAACCTCGGGGTGGGCATCGTGCAGCTCATCGTGCCGTTCCTCATAACCTTCGGCTTCTTGGGGGCCATATTCGGCGGAGGTTCGCAGGCCAGGACAGATCCCGCCACCGGCGAGATCGTGGGGCAGGTCTTCGTGCAGAACGCGGCCTTCTTCTGGGTGCCCCTGATACTGATCGCGGCGCTGTGCGCGTACCTGTTCATGGACAACCTCAACGTTTCGCAGGCGTCGCCGCGGGAGCAGGCGCCGGTGGCGAAGAGGAAGCACACCTGGGTCATGAGCTACCTCTACATCGGCACCTTCGGCTCGTTCATCGGCTACTCGGCCAGCTTCCCGGTCCTAATAGGCACCCAGTTCCCCGAGTACGCCGCGACGTGGATGGCGGCCCTGGGCCCGATCATCGGCTCGCTGGTGCGCCCGATAGGCGGCTGGCTCTCCGACAAGGTCGGCGGCGCCCGCGTCACGTTATGGACCTTCGTCGTGATGATCTGCGCGGTCGTGGGGGTTCTGTACTTCCTCGCCGCGCATTCGTTCTGGGGCTTCTTCCTCTCGTTCATGCTGCTGTTCCTCACGACCGGCGTGGGCAACGGCTCGACGTACCGCATGATCCCGTCTATCTTCCGCGCGCAGCGCGAGCGGGAGGCCGAGGGACGGGGCGAGGGCATCCTTGCCGAGGCGCGACGCCGGGGCCTTAAAGAAGGTGCCTTCGCTATAGGCTTTATCGGGGCGATTGCCGCCTACGGGGGCTTCCTCATCCCGCAGGCGTACAAGTAC
>JADDPV010000010.1 GCA_016781705.1 Rubrobacter sp. | reverse complement strand
GATCAACCCAAGGCATCGAATCCCATGAAGGACGCAAGAGTTCGCGGGTGCATCCCAACTCTCGGCTCCTCCCGACGCTCCGCTTACGCTTGCATAGTAAGTATCTAAGCTTCCGAGTGCTTGACCTGGGGGTCTTCGGCAGCGCGGAATTACTACAGGCGCGTGGCGGGATGCTCGGGCGGATCACCACCGGCCCTTTGGGGCCGCTATGAAGAAGACCGGCTCGTCGTGATCGACACCCGTAGAAAGCGCGATCTCAAGGATGCACGAGTAGGTAAGTTGCGGGCATCTCGCGCGGAAGCCCCTGTACAATTAACACCCCTCGCCAATGGGCGGCGAAGCAAACGGAGGGTGACGGTGCCGGACAAGGGGTTTGATACGGCGGCATTCACCGTAGGAGACCGCTCTGCGGTGAACGACCCCTCATGTTCCGTCCGAGCACACCCTGCTCTACAGCGGCGGCCGGGGTTGGGGCGGAGTGGACGCGGCGGAGGTGTGGTGCATCCTGAGGACGACTTTGGCCTGCCCGCCGTCTCGAACCTGTAAGGCTCTCCCCCTTCGGCGCAGAGCGTGGCGCGGATGGTGAGCCCCCCGTTATGCCCGAAGACGGGTGGTGAGCTTCATTTGATCCTCCCTTCGGTCGGTGTCAGCTGGTCAGCATTTCAGCTTGTCGGCTCTTCCTGCTGGTGTACAGCCCCCGGCTATCCCCGCAACGGCCTTTGCGGCGTGGCTCCGACCTAGCATGTCTGGCTGCTCCTCACGATATGCCGACCGTGGTTCTTGCTGATCGACTGACTAGCTGAGGTGCTGACCAGCTCTATTCCTCCCAAAAAGGGTGGGTGTATCCAAGGTCGCTCAAGGTACGCCTGAGCTCCAGCATCGCGGTATAGGTCGGCAGGACGTATAGCGTCCCGCCTACCGGCGTCGCGTCGAGGGCGGCAAGTAGCGCCCCTTCGCGGTCGGGGATGACGGATTTGACGGGCAGCTCGGCGTACTTCAGGCGCACGGCCATGTCGTGTGCGCGGACGCCGGTCACGTCGAATCGGACCTCGCCGCCGGCCTCGGCATCGGCCAGCATCTCGAAGTCCACATCCCACAGCCAGGAGACGTCGCGACCGTCGGCGTCGTTGTCGTTTATGGCGATGAGGATGTTCCCTGCGTTTTCGGGCTGGCCGGCGACGAAGGTGCGCAGGATCTCGTTGAACCCTACGGGGTTCTTTATGAGCAACAGGAACACTTCCCTGTCCCCCGCCTTGATCCGCTCGACGCGTCCGAACGCCCCGCCGAACTCGCGCAGGCCGCGCGCTATCTCCGCCAGCCCGACCCCCATCTCCCCCGCCACCGCCGCAGCTGCCAGGGCGTTGTAGACGTTGTAGAGCCCCGGCAGGTTGACCCTGACGCCCGTCTCCCCACCACGAGGAGTCGAGAGCAGGAACTCCGTCCCCCGAGGCCCGTCCATCCTCACGCGGCTGGCCCTGTAGGCTGGGTCGTCCGGCCGGGCGAAATCGCAGCTCGGACACCGGTAGTGGCCGACGTGCCCGAAGTACACCGCGTCGTAGCGCAGCGCCGTCCCGCAGACCGGGCAGTCCTTGGAGTCCGCGATGTGCTGCAGCCTCCCGGTATCCAGAGCGGGCTCGTCCACCCCGAAGAACACAGGGTCTTTGGTGGAGCGTCCGAGGCTGGCGACGAGCGGGTCGTCGGCGTTGAGGACGACGCGGCCGTTTTGGGGCAGGTGGGGGAAGGCCGAGGCGATAACCTTGGCGGTGTAAGCCAGCTCTCCGTAGCGGTCGAGCTGGTCGCGGAAGAGGTTGAGGACGGCGAGTAGGGAGAGGTCGGCCTCGGAGGCGACCTTGGGCACGCTCGCCTCGTCCACCTCGAAGAGCCCCACCTCCGAGCGTGGCCCGCCGAAGGGGGACGAGTCCGAGACGAGGGCCGCCGTCACGCCGGTGACGAGGTTAGCGCCCGTCGAGTTGTTCACGGCCCGCAGGCCGGCGGTCTGCAGGATCTTACCGACCATCCGGGTCGTGGTCGTCTTGCCGTTGGTACCGGTTACGGCGACGGAGCCGCGCCGCAGAGCCCGCGAGAGCTTCGCGAGCACCTTCGGGTCTACGCGCCGCGCCACGACGCCCGGCACCGTCGAGCCCCCGCCGCGCCCGAGCGTCCGGCTCGCCAGTTGCGCCGCCCGTGCCGCCAGGATGGCCGCGGGTAGGCGCGCTCTGTCGAGGACGGAGGGCATGGCGTAATTATAGGCTGCGACGAGGGGGCGTTTGCCCCTCCCCGGCCCGACCTACCCGTTCGTGCAGGTGGCAGCCTCCCTGAGGTGCGGTAAAAAATGGTGCATGGAGATTTTCGAGAACTTGTCTTCCAGTTCGAAGGTCGAGCCCGGCCCGCTCGACTCCTATTCGCGAGCGGTGAGGGACGTGACGGAGAGCTTGGGGCCGGCGGTGATCTCGGTCGGTGCGTCCTCCGCCTCGGGGCGCGGCGGCGGGAGTGGCGTGATCCTGGGCCAGGATGGCCAGACAGCCACGGCCGTGACGAACAGCCACGTGGTGCGCGGCCTGCAACAGCGCGACACAAACGGCCGCGGGCGCGGCCGAACCCGCCGCCGCGCGAACGTCAGCAGCGAAGACGGCCTGCGCGTGACGCTTGCGGACGGCTCCCAGGCGGCGGCGGAGGTTCTGGGGGACGACCCGCAGAGCGACCTCGGGGTGGTGCGCTTCGAGCCCGAGGGGGAGTTCACGGTGGCGCCTCTGGGGGAGTCGCAGAACCTGGTGGTGGGGCAGCTCGTCGTGGCGATAGGGAGCCCGTTGGGGTTCCAGCATACGGTGACGGCGGGGGTGGTCAGCGCTTTGGGGCGTTCGCTGCCGACGCAGGGGGGACGCATTATCGAGAACGTCATCCAGACGGACGCGGCTATCAACCCGGGCAACTCCGGGGGGCCGCTCTCGGACGCCTCGGGGAGGGTCGTGGGGATCAACACGGCCATCATCGGCGGCGCGCAGGGCCTGGGCTTCGCGGTGCCGGTCTCGGCGGCCTTCCGACGCGTGGTCTTCGCCCTGGTGACGGAGGGGCGCGTCAGGCGCGCGTTCCTCGGGGTGATGATCCAGAGTCGCCAGAGGCGCGACGGATCCGGCGACGGCGCCCAGGTCGAGAGCGTGGCGCAGAACTCCCCGGCCGAGCGGGCGGGCCTGAAGCCGGGGGACGTGATCCTGGGCTTCGACGACAAACCCGTGCGCTCGAACGGAGACCTCCTCAACCTCCTGGACGGCTCCGCAATAGGCCGCGACGCGTCTATACGCGTCCTGCGCGGCAAGAACGAGTTGACGCTCACCGTCAGGCCCCGCGAACAGGAAAGCTAGTCAGCCGGTCAGCGGGTTAGCAAGGCGGTAGCCGGCTCGCCGAGAGAAGGGGGCCGAACACGGTCAACGAGACACGCGTTGAAGGCCGCGACGCGGGCGTACCGTCGCCAGCCGCGGTAAGCTGAAGAGCGGGAGTGCCGACGGGCTGATCGGCTCTCCGACCGAAGGGAGGAATATTGCCTGACGTTACGCTGGTGGTACGTGACCTCGCGGAGGCCGGGGGGTCCGAGCGCCTGGAGCGGGCGATCTCACGGCTCGGGTTCGTGAACGAGGTATACGTGGACTCCGAGAAGGGTCTTCTGGCGGTCTCCTACGCAGGCGGCGAGGCGGAGCTGGAGCGGATAGGGGAGGCCATCGGGGAGGCGGGATACGAGAGCGAGCCCTCACCCGGTGCCGGGGAAGTGGCCGAAGGGTAGCGCGACGTGGAGGAGTCAGGCATCTCTCCGGCGGAGGCGGCGCGCCTCCTGGGCGTCTCCGAGGAAGAGGCACGCGGGCTGGCCGGCTCGGACGGGCGCGTCCCTTCGGGGGCGATACGCGACCGGGTGGACGTGGCGTCGCTCTCGCTGGAGCTTGCTCTTGAGTTGGCTCGCGCCCGGGAGGAGGTCGGGCGGCTCTCGGGGGAGTTGGGGGAGGTGCGTAGGACGAACCTTAGGCTACAGAAAGAAGCGCGGGAGGGTGCCGAGGAGCGACGCCGGCTCACGGAGGAGCTACTGGAGCTGCGGGCGGTGGCCGAGGAGCGGCTGATGCTCATGGAGCGCGTGGAGCGGATAGCCGGAGTCGAGCGCGACCTCGTGGAGGCCGAAGAGGAGCTGGCGAGGCTCAAGGGCAGGAGTCTGATCTCGCGTCTCCTCGACCGCTAAAGGTCCTCCTTTATGGGAGGAATACGGTGAAGATGGCCACCACGACGAAGATGGTGTAGAGGATGCCCCCGCCCATCAGGGGCTTCGCTGCGATCGGTCCTTTGCGCCGGAGCAGGACGAAGAGGACGGCGCCCGCGAGGAGGGCCAGTATCGCGGAGAAAGGCGTCCAGGAAACCCAGCTCCCACGGCGTAAACAGTATGCCGATGGCGACCGGGATCGTGCTCTAAAACACCATCGCCCCGGCGATGTTGCCGAAGCCAAAGTGTCCTTGTCATCCCTGAGTCAGATCACGCAGTTGAACTTTTCGGGCGACTCGGTCGCTAGGGGGTAAGGACGAGCGCAATCAACCCCGCCGGTATTCGCAGAGACTCGGAGACGCGCTCGACGCCCCCGACGAAGAAACGTTCCCCCGCGATCATCACCGCCAGGGAGCCCACGACCTGCCCCACCACGGCCCACATCGGCGCGTCTCCCAGCTAGGATTCGGGCCAGAGCGTGAGGTTTTCGGGGGTCTCCCTTCGCGCGGCCTCTCCCCCGGCTATCAAGGTCCGGTACACGTAGAAGGCGTAGGCCGCGAGCAACACGACGACCACCAGAATCCTCAGGCTGGTTGGCAGCCGTACGATGCCCGCGCCGGCGGCTATGGTGAAGAACACCAGGAAGAACAGTATGTCGCGCCGGGCGGTCCGCCTTTCGAACGTGAGGCGCGTCCCGCTGCTACTGCGGTTCCGAAACCCATAGGCCGACGCGCCGACGACGAACATGGCGAGCGTAGCCAGCAGGAATGGCGCCCCGAGGATGGCCCCGATGCCGATCTCACCGGCCGCCTCCCCTCCACCTTCGCCGGAGAGGGCAGCACCGATGAGGGTGACCACCGGGATCATGGTCTCCGGTATCGCCGTCCACACCGCCGCGAGCAAGCTCCCCACCGCCCCTGGCCCAGGTTCAACCGCTCCGCCAAAATCTCTATGGCTTGGTGAAGAGCACGGCGGCCCCCAGAATGGCCGCCAGTGAAAGCACCAGCTCTATTACGATCGAACGGACACCCTCCAAAACGTCGCGGGACTAGCCCGTCATCTACCCACTTCCGCCCGCCGCCGCACCAGCGCGTTAAACTGGAGGCCATGCGAGAGCCACCTGAGAACCCGAACGACGAGCCCAGACCGTCCCGGACGACGCCTTTCGGCCGCACGCTGCGCGCCTTGATGCTCGGCAGGGGGATAGAGGATCGCCGACACCTGGCACGCATCCTCGCCGCGAGTGGCGACGAGGTGAGCTATCAAACTATCTCCGACCACATGGACGGCGGCAGACGCCGCATAGAGCCCGATTTCCTCGAACGAGTCTCTGACGCGCTCGGCCTGGACGAGGGCGAGCGGCGCGGCCTGGCGCGGGCGGGCGCCCACGAGGAGCCGCACGCGACCGGGTCCGTAAGGGACGAGGAGGGGCGCGTCGGCGACCCGGAGCCGAGAACAGAGGGAAGCCCCGCCGGCGCACGCAGCCTCGAGGAGGTGCTCGCTGCAGTCGCCGAAGGGAGCCTCTCCGCGGAGGAGGCGGCAGGACGTTTGCGCAAGGGCGAGGTCCGCTACCTACCGGGCGGGTACGCAACCCTCGACCTCGGGCGTGCGGAGCGCAAGGGTGTCCCCGAAGTCGTCTACGCCCCCGGCAAGACGCCCGAGCAGGTTGCCGGCATCTGCGCCGCCCTACTGGAGCGGCACGGGCGTGCGATCGTCAGCGGCGCAACAGAGGAAACGGAACACCTCCTGCGCACCTCGCTCCCGGACGTCCCTGTGAGGATGGCCGGGCGCGCCCTCGTCGTTGGGCGCGGCGAGGCCGCCGAACCCACGGGCGGCCGCATCGCCGCGGTAAGCGCCGGCACCTCGGACCTGCCGATTCTGGAGGAGGCCGTCGCGGTGGCGCGGGAGATGGGCGTCGCCGTGAGGTGCTTCAACGACGTCGGCGTCGCGGGCCTGCACCGGCTCGTCGGGGTGTTGGAGGAGCTGCGGGCCTTCGACCCGGACTGCGTGGTCGTCGCCGCCGGGATGGAGGGGGCGCTGCCCAGCGTGGTCTCGGGGCTTGTTCCCGTCCCCGTCGTGGGCCTCCCCACCTCGACCGGCTACGGGCTCGGCGGAGACGGGACCGCCGCGATCCTCGGGATGCTCCAGAGCTGCTCCCCGGGCCTCTCGGTCGTGAACGTGGACAACGGCGTCGGCGCCGGCGCCACCGCCGCCCTCGTCGCCAACCGCGCCGCGAAGAG
>JADDPV010000272.1 GCA_016781705.1 Rubrobacter sp. | reverse complement strand
GCGCAGGCCATCGTCCGCGCTAGAGAAGCCGGACTGGGTTAGAAGCGCTGCCGCAGGAAGGAAGCCATCTCCATGACTCTTGGAACACATATTACGATACCGGTCCTCAACACGTACGGCAGGCGAGTGCAGCAACCGATGATAGAAACAATTGTTACATAAACCATTGCAACCGTTTGATGGGCAGCCCGACGTCGAGGGCGGCGCGGTTCTCTAGAGGGGGTGGGAGCTGGTTCGTGCTGGAAGGGATCGCGGCCGGAACCCTGGCGGCGGGCTGTCACCTCGATCTCGAGGGGCACCTCGGATCTGAGGGAAACTCCACCCCTGTTCGTGCGTGCGCGCGACACGGCCCGGCAAACCCGAAGGGACTCGATGGCATTACGGCCGATCAACGGTCAACACCATCCCCAAGAACGGAGAGTGACCGAACGCCAACCACAAGCTCCCGAAGACATGCCTGACATAACGGAAATCGCGGTACTACGCTTGTAACTTTATGATACCGAACGCAGCCCGGGGCCGCAACTTCGGCACCGGCTATTCGCCCTTCTCCGCCCAACTCTTGCACACCGAGGTGTCGGCCTTAATGGGTACGCGCTCGGTTTCGGGCGCATCTCCGTTGACGACCCGATCGGCAACGCCCTCCATGAGGTTCGTCAACCAGCCGGCCGCTACACGGGCGTGCTCTTCGGGCACCACGGCGAGTACCTCATCATGCACGAGCCCGACCAGCTTGAGGCCGGGCACCTCGTCTCTACGCTCGTGTACCTCGGCGGCTATGGACTTGAGCGCGTCGGCCGCGAGGCCCTGGATCGGGGTGTTCCACGCCTGCGGCTTGTTGGTTACCCCGAGCCGCCTGCGGCCGAACCAGGTGCGGGTCTCTCGGCGGCCCGCGTCGAAACCGAAGGCTACCTCGTTGCGCCACTTCTCAACGCCCGGGAACTCGGCGAAGAAACCCTCGGAGTATTCGCGGACCTCTACGATCGAGACCGCCCGGTGCAGGGTCTTCTCGAGCTTTTTGCGCAGCGCGTTCTCGCCCAGGCCGTATATCTTGCCCAGTACGATGGTCTTGAAGACCGAGCGCTGCTCTTTCGTGACCCCTTCCGCGGAGATACCGAGGACCTTGCCGGCCACCTGCCTGTAGACGTCCAGGCCCGTACCGAAGGCGGCGATCATCTTCTCGTCCCCTGCGAGGGCGGCGAGCACCCGGACCTCGATCTGGGAGAGGTCGCTCACCACGTAGCGGTAGTCTTCGGGGGCCTCGAACGCGCGGCGCAGGTCCCCCTCGTGGGATACGCCTTGCAGCGGGGGCTTCTCGCAGCTCATCCGGCCGGTCCTCGCCTTGTTCTGATTCCACTGGGCGTAGAGGTTGCCGTCCACCACGGCGGTCTGTAACGCGTCTCCGAAGCGCGTGGGTAGGTCCTTGGCCTTGCGCCACTCCAGGATCAGGCCGGCCAGCGGGTGGTCTGCCGATGCGAGCACGTCCTTGTCGGTGGAGACGTTGCCCCTGTCCGTGTAGCCTAGATCCACGCCGCTCTCCCGGAGGGCCCAGGCCATCTGCTCCGGGCTGAGCCAATTTATCTTGTCCCTGCGCTCCGGCGGTACGTTCTTGTTCTTCCCGTTGCGGGTGCAGTATTCCTCGGGCACCTCTCCGGGTACGAGCGCGTCCATCTCCAAGAGCAGGCGCTCGGCCTTTGCCCGGGCGGTCTCTACGTACTCCCGGTAACGGTCCGGGTTGATGGGCATTCCGTTCCGGGACATGTGCACCAGGGCCTCGAGCAGCCGCTCTTCGAGGTCGATCACCCGTTCGAGGCCACCGGCGTCGGCCAGCTTGCGGTTCAGCTCGCCGTAAAGGGCCACCAGGTGCTTGGAGTCTTGCGCGGCGTACGATTTCATCGCCCCGGTAAGGGGGCCGCTCCAGTCCGAGCGCTGTTGATCCTTGCCGATGCTCAGGCCCAGCTCCCGCCGCAGGGCTCCCCGAAGGCCGTGCTCCACGCCCAACCCGGCGTAGAGGATCTGGGAGAGGACCATGGTGCAAGAGAGCCGGGCGGACTCTATGCCGAGTTTGCCCAGGAACAGGGCGTCGAACAGCGCATTGTGCGCGACCAGGCGGGTCCCGCGCAGGGCCTCGGCCAGGGGCGACACGTCAACCGCGAACACGTCGATCACGAAGGTCCACCCGGCCTGGGTGGTGATCGAGAGTATGCGCACGCGGTCCTTCCACCACCTCAGGCCTGTGGTCTCGGTGTCGAAACCGGTGATCGGGCTCGCCTCGATCGCCCTGCGCACCTCTTCCAGCTGCCCTTGCCGGTCCACGAAGACGTAGCCCCGGGGGACGGTACCATCGTGCCCTTCTTGCTCGTCGGGTTCTAAGCCGCCGAGGAGGGCCAGCAGCTCGGCCTTGTGGGTCTTCAGCGCCGCAACGCGTTCGGGGGTAAGGACGTCCCGGTAGGCGCCCACCCTCAGCCGGCCGTTCGCTACCCCGACCTCGGCCCCGTCGCGATCTAGAGCGGCGAGGAGCTCCAGGGCGCTCATATCTCTAGCTCCACCCAGCCGTCTTCTTCACCGCCCGTGACGCCGATGACGCCGCCGTCTGCATCGGCATGCGTGGCGTCATCCTCGTTTCCCGCGAGCGTATGGGGTTCCTCGGGGCCCGGTGACGCTGATGACGCCGATGACGCCACCTCGAGCGTTATCCGCAGGCCCCTGCTTTTCGCCGTCCTTGGCAGGCTCTGCACCTTCAGGATCGGGCTTCGGGAACCGATGGCGAGGACCTTCTTCGACAGCTCGTCCGGCCTGCCGGGGAGGGCGTCGCTGTCCAGCTGCTCGAACAGTTCGGTGGCGGTGCCTTCCCATGCCCCGCCGCGATCGAGGAGAAAACGGTGCAGGTCGGCGGCCAGCCGGTCCACGGGCTGCTCCCCGTAGAGCCCGGCGTGGGCCCGCCTCGTCATGCTCGCGAAGTAGTCCACGAGCTTCTTGGCGTTCTCCACGTCCTCGGCCTCGACCCGCTCGTGGCCCCGGCACATCGCCAGGATCAGGGCCAGCCGCGCCAGGTACGCGATCAGCTTAGCCCACGGGCCGGTCAGGCGGGAGGGGAACCCGGGGCGCTCCTTCTCCTCTTCGAGGGCATCGTGGTAGCGGATGAATAGCTCCTCGGCCTCGGGGGTGAGGCGCACCTCCACGGGCGCGGGGATCTTGTCCTCGTCGGTGCGGGGCTCCAGCTTGCGGAGCCTGTCGTAGAGGCTCCGGTAGGCGCTCGAGGCACCCTCGCTCACGTCGGCCTTGGCGAACCGACTACTGGCCGGGGCAGGGTAGCACAGGAGGAAACGGTCGAGCATGCCGTCCCTGCTCGGGCTGCCGCTCGGGCCCTTTATCAGCTCGGGCAGCACCTCCGGCTGGATACCCCCGCACAGGCTGACGTATGGGAACGGGACTAACAGGGGCTCTGCGCTCTTGCGGTCTACCCGTACCGGGGCGTTGGACCACAGGGACAGGTAAACCTGCCTGTCGCTCCCCTTCCCTCCCTTGTACTGGTCCAAGCCCCTGACCCAGCCGGAGATCTCGTCGTTACAGACGAGCAAGCCCCGGGGGTTGTCGCGCAGGACGCTCACGAGGGCTTCCACGGTGGTGTCGCTGAGGAAGATCGACTCCAGGGTGGGGGGAGCGGGAGGACGGGGCGGGGTCCTCCCCTCCTTAACGGCTTTCTTGCGTTCCGCTTCGTAGGCCCTCTCCTTGTCCTCATACTCCGCCTTCTCCTCCTGATACCTCTTCAGGAGCAGGGCCTGGCGGCGCATGATCGGCTCCAAGACGATCTGGAACGCGGGCGTTTTCTTGGCACCGGGGTCCGCGATCACGGCCACGTAGACGGTCGCGGACTCCCTCCAGCTGGACTTGATCCTGATGACCCGGCTCGCCCCGATGGCGCTCCCCAGCGCGGCGAGCATGGGACCGGCCAGGAAATCCGGGGGGCACCCCAGGGCCTTGGCCCCTTCGCTCACCAGCCTTCTGCACACCGGGGGAAGTGCCCCCAGCGGGAACGCCCTCGCCTCCGGCAGCACCCTAAGACCGGCGTCATCGGCGTCATCGGCGTCACCCTGGGCCGAAAGGGGCTTGGCCGCGCTGCTTGTGGCGGTGACGCCGTTTCTTCCTCCTAGCCCGGGGGCGTCATCGGCGTCATCGAGCTTTGTGGTGGCCAGCGCTCTCAGGTCGGAGATGGTCCCGCCGGAAGACAAGAAGTCGTCCACCCCGACCTTTTCACCGTCCTGCCCCTCCGGGAGGTAGACGATCCAAACCGTGGCCCCGCGCTTCTCCAACAGCCGCCGAAGGCGGATCAGGGCCTCCCGCACCTTGGGGTTGCGGGCCACGTCGGAGTCCAGGGCCACGTAGACGTCCCGACCGTTGACGGGTACGTACTCCCAGTCGGTTAAGGCCGCCAGGCCGCCGTACTCGTTCCTGCCCCGGAACCCGTACACGCCCCCGATGGAGATCGCGCACACCCCACGACCTACCAGCGCATCCGCCTTCTTGGAGCCCTCCGTTATGTACAGGGACTCCCCGGGGTTCTTGAGCTTCTCCCGTGCGCTCGGCAAGACGTCGAGGTGCTGGTGCGTCCCGGTCGGGTGCTCGTACTTCACGGGCTTGCCCTTGCCGTCCGTGCGGGGATCGTCGGGGCGGTACTGATGCCCTGCGTTCTTCCCGTCCACCCCGTACTGCGGTATCAGGAGGCCGGGAACCCGGCACTGATAGTCGGCAAAGCCGAGCTTCCGCAGGTCTTCGGTTTCACGGATGGTCCGGTACCCGCGCTCTTCCGCAACCTTGGCCTCGATCCCCGACCCCTTAAGGAGCATCCCCAGATGGTGCTTGGCGAGGCGGGTCGGGAGCGGATCCGTGGCGGCGAGACCGGGCTTGGTGCGCCGCTCGTCGGTGTGGGCGCTGCGTATTGCGCGCGCCTCCGTGGTGTCTTCGGGCTTGTATAATGCGTCTGGCGCGATCATGCTTATGGGTTCCTTTCGCGTCGTCTCCGCCGCCGCTGGTACCGGCGGCTTGCTCTTTACTGTGCTGTGGGCCGTGGGTGCGGGGGCAGAGGCTGCGGGTCCCGCCCGCTCCCGCCCTGGCGTAGCGTTCGGGCGAGGAGATGAGGCGCGCCTTGTCGCTCGCCACGCCTCAGCAAACGCCTGTTGCGTAGCAGCTCGACGTCCTCCGCCGTGTAGTAGCGGTAGCCGTTGCGGTCGCGCCGTGCAGGGGGCAGTGAGCCGCGTTTCTCGCCCTGCCTGAGCCATTCGGAGGAGAGACCGAGCTCACGGGCGGCTTCGGATATGGTGTACATCTGCCGTTTGCCATCCATGCCCCGAATGATAGGGGGCATAGGGGAACCCCAGTACCGTACTCGCACAGGTCTTGCGATTACGGGTCGAGCGGCTTCAGAGCCGGTCGAGGGCGTCGAAGCGAGGGTCGGAAAGCTGGATGCGCAGCGCTCGGTAGGGATCGTGCTGCTCCCAGGCCTTCATCCACTCGCCCAGCGTCTCGTCGAAGCCGTCCTCGTTGGCGGCGCGCTCCTCCTCTTCGGGGGACGTTCCCCGCTCCTCGGCGAGGAGGACGTAGAACCACTGCTTCGGTCCCAGAGATTCCCAGCGTTCGCGCTCGGCGCGCATCCGCTCGACCCTGGCACGCCATCCCTCCGACCCGAAGCACTGCTCGAGCAGCGGGCGGCCCCGGTTCACCATCTTGCGGACGGTCTGGTTCTCTCCCTTGATATCGGCGTCGGGGGGAGCAGGGATCCCCAGCTCCCTCCCTATCCGCAAGGTGCCCCAACCGTGAACTTCTCTGCGTACCGCGGCCCTGACCGCGAGGTCCGGGTTCTTGAGCGGCGGCACCGCCTTGCGTCCTCCCGGCGCAGCATACTCCAGGTGTTGAACCAAACTTTCGTGGCTCTTCGAGAGCTCGTTTACCCGTTCGATCGTGCGCAGGAGGTACTCCGCCCGCTCTTCCGGTGCGTAGCCATCGAAGTCGGGCAGGGACCGCGCGATGAGGCCCATCGCGTGTGCGGAAGCCTTCTCGACCGCAGGAACGGGGCCCAAACCGCCGGGGGTTCGCCGCGCCATCTCGTACAACGTGGGCTTCCCGGCGCCCAAGCGTACCTTCCGCCAGGATCGGGGCACCAACTCGATCCCCCCGTCCTCGCGCTTCAGGACCATCAGGTCCACGGGTTTGGGGGCCTCTCCGGCCAGGACCGCGGCACTGGGCGTATCGGCCCCCTCTTCTCCCCGCCCCCTAACCCTAACCCGGACGCTCGTCCGGTCGATGCTGCCCCGCGCCACCCTCAACTCGTCGATAGAGATGTCCACATGGATCGGTTTCGGCTTGCTTTCCATATGCTGCTCCTGCGCGGATCCTGGCTCTCGCAGGGCGGCCCGCGCCGCGCCTCCTTCCGTAAGCTCTCACCGATTTTATCTCGGCCCCGCTCCTTGTCTCAGCCCCACTCC
>JADDPV010000039.1 GCA_016781705.1 Rubrobacter sp. | reverse complement strand
TAGGAGGAGAGGTGCACAAAAAACGGCCTGTAACGCGCATGGAGAAGAAGAAAAAGCTGGGCAAGCTCGTCGGTGTGGGCCTGGCTCTGTTGGCCGTCGTTGCGATAGCCCGGATCGCCGGTCTGACGGAATACCTCAGCCTGGAGGGCCTCGGCCGGTTGAGGACCTGGATCGACGGTTTCGGGGCCATAGCTCCCGTCATTTTCATCGCCATATACGCCGCCTCTACCGTGGCGTTCGTGCCCGGCACCCCCCTGACGCTCCTCTCCGGGCTGCTGTTCGGGCCCGTCTGGGGCACCTTGTGGGCCTTGATCGGGGCAACCCTGGGGGCGACCCTGGCCTTCCTGGTGGGGAGGTACGCGGCCCGCGGGCTGGTGGAGTCCTGGATGACGGAGAACGAGCGGCTCAGGAAGCTCGACGAAGGCGTCGAGAAGCACGGCTGGAGGATGCTGGTCGTCACCAGGCTCGTGCCCCTGTTCCCCTTCAATCTCCAAAACTACGCCTACGGCCTCACGAAGATCGGGCTGGGCACCTACTCGCTCCTGACCGCCTTGTGCATAACGCCGGGGGTGGCCGTCTACACCTTCGCGGGGGGCTCCCTGGCAGCCGCCCGGGACGACCTCACCAAGACCTTCGTGTACCTCGGAGTATCCGCGGTGCTCCTCGTGCTGATCTCCCTGATCCCCGGATGGCTGAGGAAGCGGAGTAGACGATAGCGCGCGCTAATCCATGCCGCGTCTTGCTTCGTATGACGACCAGAGCCCTCCGGCCCTCCCGTCGGGAACGGGCTGTGTCCGGACTGTACCCTGAAGGCGAGGAGGGGCCCCAGGTTTGAAGATCAAAATCCTGTTGATGACGCTGCTGGCCTTGGCGGTCTCCGCCTGTGGCGGAAGCGGGGCGGATGGTGGCGATTCCCCGGAACCCAAACCCTTCCCGGAGGCGGAGGAGGCGGCGCGCGGGAGCACTGTCAACTTCTTCATGTACGGCGGGGATGACGCGACGAACGCCTACGTGGACGAGTGGGTCGCTCCCCGTCTTGAGGAGGAGCACGGCATCACCCTGAAGCGCACCCCCGTAAGCGACGCCGCCGAGGTCGTCAACAAGCTCCTCAACGAGAAGCAGGCGGGCGACGACGAGGGGACGGTGGACCTCGTCTGGATCAACGGAGAGAACTTCTACACCGGCTCCCAGGCGGGGCTGTGGTTCGGGCCGTGGGCCGAAGATCTGCCCAACGCCAGGTACATAGACTGGGAGAGCCCGTTGGTAAAAATGGACTTCGGCTACCCGGTGGACGGCTACGAGGCCCCCTGGAGCCAGGCTCAGTTCGTCATGATCTACGACTCGGCCAGGGTCGAGGACCCGCCGAGGGACATGGAGGAGCTCATGACCTGGGCCGAGGAAAATCCGGGCCGCTTCACCTACCCGGCGCCGCCGGATTTCTTCGGCAACGCCTTCGTGGAGCAGGCCTTCTACCAGATTACCGGCCAGACAGAGCCCTACCAGGGGGAGTTCGACGAGGGGATGTTCGACGAGGTGGCGCCGGGGTTCTACGGGTTCATGAACGACCTCGAGCCCAACCTGTGGCGCGAAGGAGAGACCTATCCCGAGACCTCTACGGCGCTCGATGAGCTCTACCAGAACGGGCAGGTGGACTTCACCATGAGCTACAACCCGTACTACGCGCAGCGTCAGGTAGAGAAGGGAATCTTCCCCGAGACGACCCGCGCCTACCTCTTCGAAGGGGGGACCGTGAGCAACACCAGCTACGTCGCCATCCCATTCAACGCCCCGAACAAGGACGGGGCGCGGGTGGTGGCGAACTTCCTGGAGAGCCCCGAGGCCCAGCTCGAGCTGCAGCGGCAGAACGTCGTAGGGGGCCTCTCGACGCTCGACCCGCAGAGGCTGCCCGAAAACATGCGCGAGGAGTTCACGGCGGCTCCCGGCCCCGCCGCGCTGCCGCTGGACGAGCTGCGGGAGAACAGGGTCCCCGAGGCCCGCGCGGAGTGGCTCCTGGCGATACAGGATGGTTGGATCTCCGAGGTGCAGAGGAAGTAGTGGGCGGAAGGCTCAAGATAACGTTGCTCCTTACCCCTGCGCTGCTGGTGCTGGGAGTGCTCTTCACCGGCGGGCTCTACGCCGCCCTCGTGCAGTCTTTGGGCTACCTGCCCGCCATCGGGATGACCGGGATGAGCTTCGACGCCTACCGGGAGGTGCTCGGGCGCGAGGACTTCCTGGACGCACTGCTGCTCACGGTGTACGTGGCGGGCGTCTCGACCGCTCTGGCCACCGTCCTCGCCGTGCTCGCGGCGCTCGCTTTGAGGCGCGGCCCCGGCAGGGTAAGCTCGGTCGTCTTCCAGGTCCCCATCACCGTTCCCCACCTCGTGGCCGCGGTGGGCATCGCGCTCGTGATCTCCCAGACCGGCCTGGGGGCACGCTTGGCGGCGGCTCTGGGCCTGATCGGGGAACCCGCCGAGTTCCCGGCCCTCCTCTACGATAAGTATTCCGTTGGCGTTATCCTCACCTACGTGTGGAAGGAGACGCCTTTTATCGCGCTCGTGGTGCTCGCGGGCTTGAGGGGCGTCGCCGCCGAGCTCGAGGACGTGGCGAAGACTCTGGGGGCCAACGCCTGGCAGAGGTTCTGGTACGTGATCTTCCCGGTCATAGCGCCGGGGATAGTCGCCTCCAGCCTCATCGTCTTCGCCTTCACCTTCGGAGCCTTCGAGGTCCCCTACCTGCTCGGGGAGGACTACCCTACGATGCTGCCGGTCATGGCCTACGAGGAGTACCGGAGCATCGAGCTCTCGGACCGCCCGGTCGCGATGGCGATCAACGTCCTCATCGCCCTCATAACCGCCGCCTTCGCCGCCGCGTACCTGCGTTTCGCTCGGAACCTCGGCCGTGGGTAAGAGACGAACCAACGCCGGGCTCGCCGTGGTCGCCGCCCTGGTGGCGCTGCCGTTCGTCCCGCTGTTCTTGTGGGCTTTTGCCGGAGAGTGGCGCTTCCCGGACCTCCTGCCCTCGGAGTGGTCGCTGCGGGGTATCGTCTACCTCGTCGAGCCGGGGGGCCGCGTCCTCGGGGCGACGCTTACGAGCCTCCTTATCGCCGGAGCGACGGCCATCGCCTCGGTCGCGGTCGGGCTTCCGGCGGGGATGGCCCTGGGCCGCTACGAGTTCCGCCTCAAAGGGCTCGTCATCTTCTTTATCTTGCTCCCTATCCTGGTCCCTCCCCTGGCCTCGACGATGGGCATCCACCTCACGTTCATCCGGCTCGGGCTCGCGGACAGCGCCTTCGGCGTGTTCCTGGTGCACCTGGTCCCGACGGTGCCCTACACGGCGATCATCCTTACCAGCGTCTTCGCCAAGCGGACCGGGGAACTCGAAGAAGCGGCCCGGACTTTGGGGGCGAGCGCCTGGCGGGCGTTTCTCTACGTGACGCTGCCGCAGGTGGCGCCGGGGGTGGCGGTGGCCGCCCTGTTCGGGTTCCTGATCTCCTGGAGCCAGTACGTCCTGACCCTGCTCATCGGCGGCGGGAACGTCGTCACCCTCCCGATGCTGCTCTTCTCCGCGGCCTCCGGCAACGACCCCGTGATCACCTCGGGCCTGGCGCTGGTCTTCGTCCTGCCGGCCATCGCCGCGCTCTTGCTGGCGCTCCGCTACCTGAACTCCGGCGACGAGCGGGAGCTCCTGGGCGTCGGCAAACCCTCGTGAGCGGTTGCTTTGCCCTACCTCAGCACCCGCCGAGCGTCCTGGAGGCGTTGGGCCGAGGAGACGAAGACCATGGCGGCGAAGACCCAGGCGATGAGGGAGACGTGGCCGGGAAAGACGAGGAAGAGCACGCCCACGACGATCGTCTCGAACCCCTCGGTCAGCGAGCGGCGGAAGTGGAGGCCCCTCTCCGTGAGGCGTTCGGCCCTCAACCTCTCCAGGATGCCGGAGAGGGCCAGGAATATGCTGCCGTTCAGGTAGTAGGCGAAGAAGAGCGTCACCAGGGCGAGGCGGGCCTCCGGGTGCTGAACGGCGAGGGCGACCAGGAAGCCGCCGTACATGAAGAAGTCCGCCGCGATGTCCAAGAACGAGCCGAGCTCCGAGGTCTCGCCCCGCAGGCGGGCCACCTCCCCGTCGAGGCCGTCGAGGAGGCGGTTCGAAAGCCAGAGTACGAGCCCCAAAACGTTGAGGCCGGCTGCAATCGCTCCCAGGCAGAGCACGCCGGCCACGAGGCTCGCTACGGTGAGGGCGTTGCCGGTGATGCCCCGGCGGGCGAGGGCGGTGGCGGCGGGCCGGTAGAAGGGCTTGGCGCCCCGACGGAGCTCCTCGTCCAGCATATTTCGATGATAGCAGCCGGAGCATGGCGGGGAGGTTCGCGCCTCGCGGGTGGTATCGTTGGCGGGCCGTGTCGGCGAAGAGGGTTACGATAGATCCCTGTACCGTAAGACGGGTCAGGTTCGCGCTGACCCTTGCCGCCCTGGCGGCGTTCGGGCTCGCCTACCTCCTCTCGGCGGGGTTCCGCTCGGAGGTGGACCGGGCTGCGACGCTCCTGGGCCGGGGAGACGTTTCGGGTCTCAGGGACTACATCCTCTCGTTCGGGCTCTGGGCGCCGGTCGTCTCGGCGTCGCTGATGATCTTGCAGGCTCTGGTGGCTCCCTTGCCGGCGTTCGTCCTGACCTTCGCCAACGGTCTGGCTTTCGGGACCTTCTGGGGGGGTATGTTGAGTCTCGTCAGCGCGAGCCTGGCGGCGGCTTTGAGCTTCGGGATCTCGCGCGCTTTGGGACGGGGTGTCATCGAAGCACTGGTCGGGGGCACGAGCCTGGAGGCCGCGGATCGCTGGTTTTTGCGCTGGGGCGCGTACGCGGTCCTCGTCGCCCGTCTGGTGCCCATAATCTCCTTCGACGTCATCTCCTTCGCCGCCGGCCTCACCAGGATGAGGTTCTGGTGGTTTATGGCCGCCACGGTGGTCGGCATGGCCCCCGCGACCTTCGTCTACTCGTACCTGGGAGGACGGGCGCCGCAGTACGTCCGGGTGCTGCTGGTCGTGTTCGGCGCCGTAATCGCCGGGGCGGTGGTGGCCGCCATCATCCGGCGACGCAAGCAGGGCAAGCCGGTACCCCTGAGCGAACAAGAGGGTACTATTGAAGAAGATGAATGAGGCCGTTGACAGGTAGCCGGTGACGCCGACCCGCGAGCCTGCCGTGAGCGCCCGCCTGCGACTCGAGGACCTCTCGCACCGCTACCTGAGGACCGGGGAGCCGGCCTTATCTGGCCTCTCGCTCGCGGTGGAGCCGGGGGAGCTAATTGCTTTCCTGGGACCCTCGGGCTGCGGAAAGACGACGGCGCTCAAGGTGATAGCCGGCCTTCTGCGGCCCACGTCCGGGGACGTGCTGGTGAACGGCCGCTCGGTGCTGGGCGTGCCGCCGGAGAAGCGGGGAGCGGCGATGGTCTTTCAGAAGCCCCTCCTCTTCCCGCATATGAGCGTGGAGGCGAACGTCGGCTTCGGGCTCAGGATGCGGAACGTTTCTCGGGACCAGACCGGCCGCCGGGTCGAGACGACGCTCCGGCAGGTCCGGATGGAGGGTTTCGCGGACCGCCGCCCCGACGAGCTCTCCGGCGGGCAGCAGCAACGCGTGGCGCTGGCGCGCGCGCTCATCACCGAGCCGCGCGTTTTGCTCCTGGACGAGCCTTTGAGCGCCCTCGACGCCAACCTCCGGGAAGAGATGCGGGGCCTCGTGAAGGAGGTGCAGCGCGAGGGCGGCTACACGACCGTCTTCGTTACCCACGACCAGGAGGAGGCCGTGGTGCTGGCCGACCGCATCGCCCTCCTCTTCGAGGGCAGGCTGCAGATGTACGATAAGCCGCAGGCCTTCTACGACCGTCCGGCGAGTCGTCGGGTCGCCGAGTTCTTCGGCGCCACCAACTTCATCCGGGGCCGGGCGAGAAACGGCGCGGTCGAGACGCCGCTGGGGCACCTAAAGCTCGCGAGAAAGGCACCGCCGGGGGACGTCATCCTGACCATCCGTCCCGAGGCGGTGCGCCTGGAAGATGGCGAGAACTCCTTCCCGGCGCACGTCACCGGGGTCGCCTACCTCGGTACCCGCGTGGCGTGCAGCCTCGACGCGGCCGGCGTAAAGCTCCGGGTTGCCATGCCTCCCCACGCGAGGCCGCGCGAGGGAGAAGAGGTCACCGCCCGGCTGCCCGCGGGTTCCTTGTGGGTGCTCGAAGAGAGCCCGTGACTACCGTTTGCCGGTGGCTACCTTGGACCGTTTCCTCCGGGCCATGATCCTCTTTAGGAATAGCCACGAGATGATCAGCAGCATCAGCCCGTGGCTGAGGAGGAAGAACTCCTGCCCGTGATACTGCGAGTTGTAGTAGGAGACGGGGCTGGACCACTCCCAGGCGGAGAGAGGCCAGAACAGCGGCCGGGTGTCGTCCACGTGGGTGAGGAAGTCGGCTATGGTGTGCCCGAACCACCCGAGCAGGAACCAGAGGAGTATCCTTCGGGTGTCGCGCCTCCCAAGCCTAA
>JADDPV010000032.1 GCA_016781705.1 Rubrobacter sp. | reverse complement strand
GACCGCCGCGCGGCTCGAGCCGGGCTCCGGAGGGCTGCTCGCGGTGTCGTGCTGGAACAACGCGCTCACGCCGTACTGGGACCTCAACGCACGCGGCATAATGGTCGGCTGGATCGGCGCTCACGGCAAGGCCCACGCCTACCGCGCCATCCTCGAAGGCATCGCCTTTGAGCAGCGCCTGATGACGACCACCGGCGCGGAGTCGGGGCTGGAGAAGCCCGTCGAGCACGTCATCGCCCTCGGCGGCGGGTCGCGCAGTTCGCCGTGGTGCCAGATCCTCCTGGCGGACGTCATGCGGCGCCCCGTCTCGGTGGCACAGGAGATCGAGAGCACCTGCCTCGGCTCCGGGATGCTCGCGGCGGCGGCTTGCGGGATGCACGGTGGTATCAAGGAGGCGGCCGAGGCGATGAGCGGCGCCGGCGGCGCCCGCTTCGAGCCCGACGAGAAACGCGCCGCCCGCTACGATCGTCTCTACGATGTCTACAAGGAGCTCTACCCGAGCTTGCGTCCGCTCTTCCCCAAGCTCACGGGCGCCCTGAAATGAGGACTACGCGGGAGCGGGGCGCGTAGTAAAACCTGGGGTGTAAGCGAAGGGGAGGTCTTCGCGTGGCGAACCCTATCGATATCGGCGCTGACGAGGCGACCTTCGAGTCGGAGCAGGCACTCGTCGAGCACCTCGAAGAGAAGGGGTACGAGGTCAAGGACTACGGCATCTACTCGAAAGAGCCGGCGGATTAGCCCGACGTGGCGGTCGAGGTGTCGGAGGCGGCGCCGGAGATGACGCCGGTGTCGTAGCCGAAGAGCAGACCCTCAAGCGCCCCGAAGAAGTACACGACGGCGCTGCCGTCGCTCGCGGAACCCCCCGACGTTGCCCCAGACACAGCCCACCTCCACGCAAGCTCCTTTTCCCCACAGCATACGGGACGCAGCACCCCACGCCCACGGCCGAGGCTATCTGGGGTGTTGACGCTGTTCCCGCGCGCGTCTAGCATTCCTTTTGGGATCCCTGGCCCAGCCGCGGGCCTCTACGGTGCCGCCGTCCTCGCCCGTTGAATTGCCGGGGTCGAAGTCGAGAACGTCTGGGCGAGAGAGAGCCGGAGGTCGCCGTGCAACCTTACCCGATAAAGCTCACCTACCACGTCCGCTCCTACTACTTCGGGGAGCGCGCCATCCCTGACCGCCTCGGCAAGCGCGGCGCCCCCGAAGGCCGCGTCGCCGAGACCTGGGAGGTGAGCGACTACCGCGACGCCCCGGCCACCGTCAAGAACGGCCCCTACGCCGGCAAGAAGCTCCACGACCTCGTGGAGGACGCCCCGGACGAGTTCGTCGGGGAGGGCTGGCGCGGCCAGCACTTTCCCCTTCTGGAGAAGTTCCTCGACGCGTCGCACATGCTCCCCGTCCACCTGCACGCCGACGATGAGACGGCCCGGCGGGTCCACGGCGAGCCCCACGGCAAGACCGAGGCGTGGCACATCCTGTGGGCGGCGGAGGGCGCGACGATCCTGGCCGGCGTGAAGGAGGGTGTGGGCCGCGACGAGCTGTTCGAGGCGTTCCGGGCCGAGAGGTACGACGACGTGATGCCGCGCTACCCTATACGGGCGGGCGACACCGTGTACGTCCCGGGCGGCGTCATGCACTCCTTCGGCCCCGACGCTCTGGTCTTCGAGGTGCAGCAGACTTCCGACCTCGGCCAGTTCGTCACCCCGACCGGCCTCTACGGGGAGCGCCTCGACGACGCGACCTGGGAAGGGAACATAAACGCCGCCCTCGACGAGCTACGCGTGGACTACCGTCCACACCCCAGCCCCGGACTCGTCCTCGGAGACGGGGCAAACCGCCGCGTCGTCTGCGCCGCGGGACCGTACTTCGCCCTGGAGCGTTGGACGCTGGCCGAGCCTCGCACCGAGCCGTCGCATCCTCATCGCTGCCTGACGCTCTCGAACGTCGGAGGGTCGGTCAGCATCGAGTATGCGGGTGGCGTCGAGGTTTTGGACCGGGCGGAGTCGTGCGTCCTGCCGGCGTCCATCGGGGAAGTGCGCGTCGTGCCCGACGAGGCCGGCAGTAGCGCTTCGAGCCTCGTGGCCTGTTACGTCCCAGACCTCGAGCGGGACGTGGTGGCGCCGTTGCGGGAGGCGGGCTATTCGGACGGGGAGATACGGGCGCTGGGTGAGGTGGGCGTTTGAGCGCCTCGACGGACGGGAGGAGCGCGCTTTGGGGAAGATAGTGGCGTTGGGGGAGGTCGTCTCGGACATCTACCGGGGGGAGGCGCTCTCGGACGGCGAGTTGGGGTTCGTCGCCCGCCCGGGTGGTGCGCCGGCGAACGTGGCCGTGGCCGCGTCCCGGCTGGGTTCGGAGGCGGCGTTCGTCGGGAGCGTGGGGGAGGACCTATTTGGGGACTTCATTTTGCGGGCGTTGGAGGCCGAAGGGGTGGAGGTCTCCAGGGTGAGCCGGCAGGCGCCGCCGATCCGCACCTCGCTGGCGTTCGTGGAGATCTCCGGCGACGGCGACCGCTCGTTCACCTTCTACCGCTCGACCCCGGCCGCCGACGAGCTGCTCTCGCCGGACGACGTCTCCGAAGAGATCCTCTCCGGCGCCTCGTTCGTGAACTTCGGGAGCATCCCCCTGATCCGGAACCCCGTGCGCTCCGCGGCGCGCCGGATGGCGGAGGTCGCGCGCGAGGCGGGGGTGCCGGTGGCCTTCGACGTCAACTTCCGGGAACACCTGTGGGAGAGCGTGGAGGCGGCCAGGGAAGTCGTGGATCCTATCTTCGACCTCTCGACGATCGTCAAGTTGAGCGACGACGAGATCGGGCCGCTACTCGGCACCGAGGACCCAAAGGCGGCGGCGGGGATGCTGCTGGAACGCGGCGTCCCCCTGGTCCTCGTGAGCCTGGGGCCGGAGGGGGCGTTCTACGCGACCGGTGAGTTCGACGGCGACGTTTCTTCCTTTGAGGTCGAGGTCGTGGACGCTACCGGGGCGGGGGACGCGTTCCTCGCCGCGTCCCTCATACACCTCTCGGAGGGCGAGTGGGACGAGGAACGCGTGCGCGAGGCGGCGCGCCGGGGCACGGCGGCGGGCGCGCTCGCCTGCACGGGGTTCGGCGCCATAAGCGCCCTGCCCACGAAGGTGGAGTTGGAACGGTTAATGGCCGGCGGTTAGGGGCGTCGCCGGCATCTTGCGGCGAAGGCTGTACGAGATCGAGACCGCCCGGCTGCGGCTGCGCCCGCTCGCGCCGGAGGACCTGGACGACATACATCGCGTATGGACGGAGCCCGGCGTCAGGCGGTACCTGTGGGACGGAGAGGAGATCTCACGGGAGAAGGCCGCGTCCGTGCTGGCCAGAAGCGCGGGGTATTTCGAGGACCGCGGCTTCGGGCTGTGGGCCGTGCTCCGCAAAGGACGGGGAGAGCTGATCGGGTTCTGCGGCTTCTGGCCGTTCGAGGACGCCTCCCGGTTCGAGCTCGCCTACGGGCTCGCAGCGGTGTGCTGGGGTGAGGGGCTCGCAGCGGAGGCAGCCCGCGCGGCGATCCGGTACGGCTTCGAGGAGGCCGGGTTCGACCTCATCACGGCTGGTACGAACACCGAGAACGCCGCCTCGCTGCGCGTGATGCAGAAGGCCGGGATGCGGTATGAGAAGCGCATCGTGCGCGAAGGCCAGGGCCTGACGTACTACGAGATCTCGCGCGAAGACTTCCTTTCGGGCGACGACCCTACCGCCGCACCCTACTGACCGAGATCGGCACGTCCAAGAGCTGCGCGAGCCGCTCGGCCAGCGGCGCCAGCGACGGCAACTCCGTCGCCGCGTGACCGGCGTCTATCGCGACGAGCCCGAGCGACTCCGCGAGCAGGGCGTCGTGGTAGTCGAGGTCGCCGGTGACGTAGGCGTCCGCGCCCGAGGCCGCCGCCGCTCGCACGAACGAGCCGCCCGAGCCCCCGAGGACCGCGACGCGCTCCACCCTCCGACCGGGCTCCTCCGGGACGGCCACGAGACGCGCCGCGAAGCCCAGGGACGCGGAGACGTGCTCGGCGAGCTCTTCGGGAGTCGCCGGCTCCGGCAGCCTCCCGACGCGGCCGTAGCCGCAGCCCTCCGGGTGACCCTCGACCGGGTACACGTCCAGCGCGGTCTCTTCATAGGGGTGGGCGGCGCGGGCCGCCGATGCCGCGCGGTCGGCCAGGTAGGCCGGGACGACGGTCTCCAGGCGCACCTCCTCCGCCCTCTCCAGCTTCCCCTTCTCCCCGAGGTACGGGTCCGTCCCTTCTCCTCCCAGGAAAGTGCCCGTCCCATACGTCCTGAAGGTGCATTTCGTGTAGTCCCCGATCTCGCCGGCCCCGGCCTCCGCCAGGGCGCCCGCGACCGTCTCGACGGCCTCCTCGGGGACGAAGACCACGACCTTTCGCATCTCCCCTCTGGGCGCAACGACCCCGAGCGGTCCCCGCAGCCCTACAGCCTCCGCGAGCGCGACGGAGACCCCGTTGGGGGCGGCATCGTAGCTGGTGTGGGCGGCGTAGACGGTGACGGAGTTCTTCACGGCGCGCGCGATGAGGTTGCCGGGGTAGGAGCCCTCTCTCACGCTGTTCAGGCCGCCGAAGATCAGGGGATGGTGGAAAAGCAGGAAGTCCGCCCCCGCTTCCGCCGCCTCGTCGAAGACCTCCGGCAAGGGCGTGAGGGCGACGAGCACCCGCCTCGTTTCCCGCTGCAGGTCCCCGACCTGGAGCCCGCAGTTGTCCCAGTCTTCGGCCAAAGAAGGAGGGGCCATGTTCTCCACGGCCTTTACTATCTCATCCGCGAGCGTCATGCGGGGTCCTCTCTGTAAAATTCTTCTCCATGTCCTCCATCAGGATAGCCGAACTCGTCTCCGCCGCGACACGCCTGCCCCTGCTCGCCGTCCCGCTCTTCCTCGTCGTCGGCGCGGCGTCGGCGGGCGCGGCGGGCCTGCTCTGGGCGTTGCTTTGCATCTCTCTGACCAGCGGGTTCTCGCTGCTTTATCTCGCGTACCTCGTCCGCTCGGGGAGGGTGCGCGACGCCGGCAAGATCCCGCAAAGCGAGCGCGTCGGGCCGCTGCGCGCCGTCGCGGCGCTGCACGTTGCGGCCTTTCTGGTCGTGACGTTGCTCGACGCGCCTGCAACCTTGCGCGCCGTCCTGCTCTCCTACGCCCTCGCCACGACGCTCTTCGCCCTGATCTCGCCCAAAATCAACCTCTCGCTGCACGCCGCCGGCGTCTCCGGGACGGCGGTATGCTTTCTCTTCGTCTTCGGGGCTTGGGCGCTTCCGGCCATCGTCCTGGTCCCACTCGTGTGCTGGGCGCGGACGACGCTGGGACGGCACACGCCGGCGGAGTTGTCGCTGGGCGTGCTGGTCGGGGGCGGGGGGACGCTGGCTTCTTTCTTGCTCATCGGCTGACCTTCTCGGGACAAACCGGGACGGGATCTCCCGACCGAAATGGGACCCTGCTCCCATGACGGCGGGACACCGCGGCACGTAGAGTTCGACAGACGAGACAAACAACAGAAAGGAGCTCGCGAATGTCGTCGAACTTGATCCGGTGGGGTGGGCTGGCGGCCATGCTGGCCGGGGCGTTGTTCGTGGCCGCCGACCTCTTGAGCCTGAGCATCTCCCCGAAGTTCCCCAGCTCGGCGTCCCTGACCTCGGAACCCTACGCTATACAGTCCGTGCTGAAGCTCGCCGCCGCGGTGTTGCTCCTGCTAGGGTTTTTCGGACTGCACGCACGTCAGGCCGAGGCCGCGGGTTCCCTGGGAACGGCGGGCTTTCTCGCCGCCTTCTCCGGCACGGCGCTGGCGGTCGGCTCCTTCTGGGCGACGGCCTTCTTCGCGCCCGCCATGGCCGCCAGCGATCCAGCGGGATTCGATGCATTGAATGGCCCTCCAGGACGGCTGGCGAGCGCATTCGTGGTGACGATGGCGGCCTTCGTTCTCGGCTGGATGCTGTTCGGGGTGGCGGCGTGGAGGGCTCGCGTCTACCCGCGCGCGGCCGCCTTGCTCCTGATCCTCGGCTCGCCCCTGGCACTCGGCACGTTGATGGTCGTCGGCTTCCCTACCGGCGTCTTTTTCAGCGCGGCCATGGCCTGGCTGGGCTACACCCTCTGGTCGGAGAAGGGCGCGCCAGTAGGGCAACCCGCGCGGGTGAGTTAGGCGATGAGGATAGAGAGGAGCAAGATGATGCGACCGACGACGAAAAGGCTCATGGCGGCTTGCGGGCTGTTTTTCTTGATCCAGATCCCAGGGGCGATCGTCTCAGTAATCTACCGGCTGCCCGAGGAATTGGTATTCGATGAGGCGGGCGCGGGCGACCCGGACAACGTGCTGGGCGAGATATTGAGCGGTCAAGGAGCGGCTTTGGTGGCCCCGCTCCCGCCCCTGATCGCTCTGATCGTGTTCATGGCCCTTGCCCTCAGCCGGAGGTGGTGGGGCGCCATCGGGACGGTTGGGGTCTGCTTGTTGAGCCTGTTTGTCGCCTTCTTCATATTCATGGAATCCGTAACTGGGAGGGTCTTTCCT
>JADDPV010000111.1 GCA_016781705.1 Rubrobacter sp. | reverse complement strand
CCCCACCAAGACGGCGGTGGGCGCGACGAACGCGGAGGCGTCCACGGCGGGTTCGTTGCCACGGCTTCTTATCCGCATCTTTTCCCTCCCCGGCTAGGAACGCGGCCATTGTGCACCGAAGCCGGAGGGCGCGCCAGCGCGTCGGCCGCCCGAAGGGAAGTCGCGATCCGCCCCGAGGTTCCGTCACCGGGACCCCCGACATTCGTCGGGTGGTTCGTGATGGGGTTTGCGGCGGGGCGTCTCAGGCGGTGGCGGTTGCCTCGATCGGTATGCGCTCGTCCATGTCGAGCCGGAAGGTACCGTAGGGGTTGACGTGGGAGAAGATCAGGGGCGTCAGGCCGCGGAGGTCCTCGGCCGTGAGGCGACCTTGCCAGCCGGGCGCGGCGAGCACCTGCTGGATCATGAGGGTGTTCACGTAGACGAGGGCCATCTGCAGGAGGTGCAAACTCAAGATTGAGATCTCCTGGTCTGCGAGCCGATTGGTCGCGACCTCGCCGCCCTTGCCGTAGAAGACGAACGAGTTGGCCGCGTTCCAGCTCTCGATCGTGTTGAGGCCCTCATGGACCTCGCGGCGCAGGGCCTGCTCTCGGAGGTAGCGGCAGAGAAAGATCGTCTTCACAGCCTTGCCGAGCTCCGCGAGCGCCCGGTAGGTCGGGTGCATGGGCGCCCCGCCCGAGGATCCGCGCGAGAACCTCCGCAGGATGGATTCGGCGTCGGCCGTGCCGAGCCTGAGCGCGGTGGCGTACTTCACGATGTGGTCGTAGTGCCTGCGGATCAACGTCCAGTCTATGGGCTTGGTGAGGACGGGTGCAAGGTTCGGGTAGGCGTTGAGGCTTCCCTTACCGGGGCGGTAAAGCTTTTGTCGGCCGACGGCCTTCAGGCGCGGTAACAGCTCGAACCCGAGGACGCGCGAGAATGCGAAGGCGACCTCGCTTTGGCCATGGGAGTCGACGAAGTTCTTTTCTATGGTCATGTCCGTGCAGTGCCTGAGGACCCCCTCGATCATGGCGGCCACCTCCGAAGAAGAAACGCTCTTGAGTTGCGAGTAGACGCAGACGCTTTTCTTTTCGACGTGCCAGTAGATCATGACCCCGCGCCCACGGTGCCGTATGCTCCATTCCGTAAGCAGGTTTTGGTCCCAGGCGCCGAACTTCTTGGAGTCGCTGGCGCAGGCCGTCGTGGCCTCGCCCCAGACCCCGGGCCGTCGCGCCCGGAACACCTCGTTGGCGAGGCGCGAGATCGCCGCCCTGAGGTGCTCCTTCGTGACGTACTTCCTCCTGATGTAACGGAGGTCCTGGTAGTCGCTGCCCCCAGGGTCCCCGGCGCTCACCCTCTTGAGGCCGGTGTTCGTGCCCAGACCGTAGAGGCACAGGAGCAGGCGCTTCCTCAAGACCTCCTTCGGGAGCGTCTCCCTGGTGGCCGAGGTGGCGAAGACGTCGGTGAAGCCCACGCGCAGGTCCGCCTCCTTGAGGATGTCCAGCAGGCCCGTCATCGGCCAGCGGGCCGCGACCTCGGCCCTCAACCTGCCGAGGTTCGGCGGGGCGGGCAGCGGCTCGAGCTGGGAGACGGAGATCCAACCACTGTTGGCGTCCGAAACGCGTACGCGCGGGTTCTTCGGCAGCCCTCGGTCGAGCTCCTCCAGCTCGGAGCGCATCTCCCGCCGCAACCCCTCCACGAACCGCTCCGCCTTGAGCGGCACCCCCAGCTCCCTGTAGTACGCCTCGCGACGCTCCTCGAAGTCTTGGGGCAGGTCCTCGTCCGGGTCGCGGTAGCGGTCGGCCCCTACGACCCACACCTCCCTGCGCCTGAGGGCGTCCCTGAGGGCGTTCAGGACGCACACCTCGTAGCCGACCCTGTCCACGCGCTCCCGGCCCTTCTTGTCCATCGTGAGGACCAGCTCCTTCCAACCGAGCGGCGCCACGCCGTCCAAGGGGACATCCTCCCCCGGCGCGTAGAGGCGGGCGGTGCTCTCGGCGTACTTGCGGAGTAGCCCGAGCGCCTCGACGACGGGCCTGTGAGCCGCGTTGTTGGAGCGGAACTCCAGGGCCTCCAAGAAGCGCGGGACCATCCGGCGGTAGTGCGAGCGGTAGGAGGCGCGGAGGTGGGTGTGGACGTGCATCCGGTACGAGGGCCCCGTGGCCTTGTACTCCCTGACCAGATCTTTGAGGGTCTCCTCCCCCGCTATCGGGAAGAGGACCTCGCGCACGGTGCCCTCGGGGTGATGGACCGCCGCCTCCGCGAGCCTGAACAGGAGGTTAGCCTTGCCCGTGACGCGCCGGAAGTCCTCAAGGACCTCCTTCTCCACTCTTCGCTCGGCCCGCGCGCCTATCCGATGCACAAGCTGGACCAGCAGATCCACGAGGGAATCCGTGACTTCGCGCTGGCGCGACCAAAGGAGGGACGCTACGAGCGTCGCCCTCACCTCGGGGCGGTGCGCCCTCAATTCGCTCGGCGTCTCGGTAGCCGCCCTCCGGCGGTACTCGGCCACCAGCTTCGGTTGCACGCCGGAGAACAGGTTCCCGGGTAGGTTCGCCTGCCTCACCCGCCGGAGCTTGTCGATCTCTTCCAGGACGCTCTCCAGGCCCACCCGCCCGGGATCCGCCTTGATCCAACCGAGTTCCGATCGGCGACTACCCGGCGAGCCGTCTCCCGAGGCGTTTGCGGGACCACCCGTCTCCAGCAGCGCGTCCATCGAGCGCAGCGCCTCCCGAGGGAGCCGCGAGCCGACTTCTTCGCAGAAGCGCTCGTGGTGGGCACGCACCGCCGAGGCGATCAGGCGCTCGATCCTGCCCTTCGAGGGGGGCTCGACCTTGCCCTCGCGGCAGTGGCCGTGGACCGCCTCGCGCAGCTTCTCCAGGTCGCGCTCGTGCGGCACAACCTCATTGAGGAGCCAGCGGGCGAGCGCCTCGGCGTCGTTTTCAGTCGATTCGCGGAAACCGAAGTGAGCGCGGATCTCCGCCCTGTGGTACTTGATGGATCTCCCCCGCCAGTCGTAGCGCAGGTGCCCCTGGGCGGGCACCTTTGCCTGCCTCGCCAGGTAGGACACGACCTGGCCCGGCACCTCGGCCTTGCGCTCCGGAAACCGCCCCTCGCCGGCGAAGAAATGCAACAAGATGGCGAATCCCAAGCGGGTTGGCCCAGTCTTGTTTGAGAGCAGCGTTAGCTCGTCGGGAGAGAGCGTCCAGCGTTCGATCAGTTCCTCTTCAGTCCACCTGCGCTTCAAGCTTTCCCCTGCCTCCTATCCTGGTTAACGCTCACCCCAACCACCTCCGGAGAAAAGTTCCAAGAGTTACTGGATGCCGGGTGTCGGAACTTCTCGCCGCGACGGGCAATCCTCTACGGCTCCCTCGAACACCAATCGAGGTCCGGAGTTGTTGAAGTTCCGTTTCCCGTAACGAAGCTGGCACTTCCTCTGAGTGCCGGCTCTCGGGCGTGGGGAAGACGCGCTGGTGTCCATTGTCTAGTCGGGTACGTGGACCAGCTCCAGTTTGAGACCATCTGGGTCGGCGAAGAAGACGGCGTAGTAGCCGGGCTCGTAGCTATACTCGGCGGGAGGATCGAGCACTTCGACGCCGCGCTCGACGAGGAGCTCGTGGAACCGATGCACTTCCTCGCGGCTCTCGGCGTTCCAGGCGAAGTGGTGGAGGCCCGGAGAGTAGCGATCGTGCCTTCTCTTTTGTCCTTCTTCGGATGCCACGCTGAGGATCACCCACTGGCGGTTGCCGACGGGTGAGTCCATCTTCCATGCCAGGCGCTCCTCGTCCTTCTCCACGAGCTCGTACCCCATGAAGCGCAGGAGTGGGTCGTAAAAGCCTTCCGCGCGCGGAACATCCGTAACGGTAAACCGCACGTGGTTCATGCTGCCAGTCTTTCTCAAATCGCTCCTCCTCGTTCGCCCCACCTAAACTCTTCTTCGTAGCCGAACAGCGCGGGCCAACCGCCGGTGTGCACAAAGACGACATTCTCATGGGGCGAGAAGCGCCCTTCGCGCACCATTTGGATCAGGCCGGCCATCGCCTTGGCCGTGTAAACTGGGTCTAGTAGAAGGCCCTCGAGACGGGCCAGCAGCCTTATGGCGGACAGTCCCTCTCGGGACGGTACGCCGTACCCTTCCCCCACGAAGCGCTCGTCCACCTCGATCCTCGCGAAGCTCTTCTCCCGTCCGAGCCGCTCGCAGGTGTCCGAAGCGATGCGTTCTATGGTGTTTTGAGCCTCATGAGCGCGACCGCTTACGCTGACGCCCACGAGCCGCGTTTTTGCTCCGCGCTCCGCCAGTCCCACGGCAAGCCCCGCTTGCGTGCCCCGGCTCGCACTGGCGTGGATTATCGCGTCGATCCGGATCCCCAATTCTTCGGCTTGGGCGAGAAGTTCGCGGGCGCACTCCACGTAGGCCAGGGCTCCTACGGCGTTAGAGCCGCCTACCGGGATCACGTACGGCGTGCGACCCTGTTCCAGCAGAACGCTCGCGCGCTCCTCCATGCCGGCCGTCGCGTCCATATCGCGACCGACGAAGCGGACCCTGGCACCGAGGATACGGTCGAGCAGGAGGTTGCCCGAACGCTCGTAGCTCTGATCCCGCCCCGGCACGCTCCGCTTCAAAAACAGCTCGCAATCAAGCCCGAGTTTCGCGCACGCGGCCGCCGTCTGGCGCGCGTGGTTGGACTGGATAGCGCCGGTGGTCAGGACCACGTCGGAGCCCTGTTCGGTGGCCTCGGCGAGAAGGAACTCCAGCTTGCCCGTCTTGTTGCCGCCGCCGGCCAGCCCGGTGCAGTCGTCGCGCTTGACCCAGAGCCGGGGTCCACCGAGCTCGCGGCTGAGGCGCTCGAGTGGCTCCAAGGGTGTCGGCAGGTGCGCGAGGCGTAGTCGCCTCGCCTCCGTTACGGTCTTGCGTTCCATACCTTCCTCCTCTCCAAACTGGACGGTGTGGTCATCGCTGGCGAGCCCGATGCCGCTGGAGGCCCCGGTGACGATGGCGGTGCGCCCTTCGAGTAGGGACGCGCCCGCGGGCATCAAGAGGAGCCCTCCGGGTAGGCGTGACCATCGGCTGTTGCACCCTTGTGGAGGATCACAACTCCTTCGTCGGGCCTCAGTTTGAGCTCTTTGAGGTAGACGGTACCTCCCCTGTCCATGCGCGTAGAGCAGAGCAACTCTCCTCGGCCTCCGGTAACCGACAGGTCGACGCGCTTCGGCAAGGCCCCGAAGTTCAGCGCCACGAGAACCCGCTGCTCCTCGTGCTCGCGCAGGTAGGCGAAGATGTCTTCGTCCCCGGCCTCGAGCGAGCGGTAGGAGCCGACGGCGAGCGCCGGAAACCGCCGCCGCAAGGAGACCAAGCACCGAAACAGGGCGAGCATGGAGCGCGGATCTTCGCTTTGTGAGGCGACGTTGACCTCCTGGTGGTCATCCGCCAGGGGCAGCCAGGGTTCGACGCCGGGCGGACAGAAGCCCGCGTTGGGACCGGGGGCCCACTGCATGGGCGTGCGCACCCCGTCGCGGCCGTAGCCCGGGCTCCTTATTCCTTGCGGGTCTCTCGCCAGGTGCTTCGGTATCTTCACGTCGCGCATGCCGATCTCGTCGCCGTAGTAGCAGATCGGCGTCCCGCAAAGCGTGAACAGGAGCATCTGGGCGGTCCTGGCCCCAGAAGGACCAAGACGGCCCGCGACCCGCCAGGGTACGTCGTGGTTGCCTATTACCCAGTTCGGCCACGCTCCTTCGGGGAGCGCCGCCTCGTAGCCCTCGACCAGCGCCCTCACGGACGCAGCGTTCCACTTTTCGAGCAGGATGAGGTGAAAGTTGAAGGGCAGCTGGATGCCGTCGAGCTTCTCGCCGTAGTAGGCCGCCATGCGCTCGAAGGGCAGGTACATCTCCCCGATCAGGATCCTGTCTTCGCCGTAGGAGTCGGCGACCTTGCGCATCTCCCTTATCACCTGGTGCACCTCGGGCTGGTCCTCGGAGTGGATTCTCACCTGCCGCGCCCACGGCGGGTCGCCCTTCCGCCAGTTCGGGTTGGGCGGGTTGTCGCGCAGAAGCTCGTCCTTTACCAGGAAGGGGAGCACGTCGATCCTGAAGCCGTCCACACCCCGCTCCAGCCAGAAGCGCATCACACCGTACATCGCCTCCCGGACCTCGGGGTTGCGCCAGTTCAGGTCGGGCTGCTTCACGTCGAAGGTGTGCAGGTAGTATCGACTCGTCTTCTCGTCGTACTCCCAGGCCGACCCGCCGAACATGGAGAACCAGTTGTTCGGGGGCGAGCTATCGGGGGCGGGGTCGGCCCAGACGTACCAGTCCCTCTTGGGATTCTCGCGCGAGGAGCGTGACTCTACGAACCAGGGGTGCTCGTCGGAGGTGTGGTTCGGCACGAAGTCCAGGATCACCCTCAGCTCGCGCCGGTGAGCCTCGGCGACGAGGTCGTCGAAGTCCGAGAGCGTGCCGAACACGGGGTCCACGTCGCAATGGTCGGTGATGTCGTAGCCGAAGTCGGCCATCGGCGAGGGGTAGATCGGCGAGAGCCACACGGCGTCGACCCCCAGCCACTCTAAGTA
>JADDPV010000269.1 GCA_016781705.1 Rubrobacter sp. | reverse complement strand
ATCGCCCACGCTTCTACCCGGCAAGATGTGCTTTGCGCAGCAACACCGCCTGACCCGGAGCGGGGGCCTCGCAAACTACGACGCCTTCGGAGATTGCCGGCCGCGCGCGGAGAACTACGGCTCATCCCCGAGCGGGGCCTCTCCGGCCCGTCCGCTACGACTTGCCGCGCTCTAGAGCTTCGCCGGCGACTCCGCGTGGAGCGCCGATTCCAGGATCGTCTCGACGAGCCGGTCGAAGGAGATGCCGGCCGCCTCCGCCGCCAGCGGCAGGGTCGAGGTCTCGGTGAAGCCGGGGATGGTCTTCACGTCGAGGACCCAGGGGTTGTCGCCGGCGACGATGGTGTCCACCCGGCCGAAGCCGTAGCAGCCGAGCGTCCGGTAGGCGCCGAGGGCTGTCTCTTCGAGGCGGGCGGCGGTCTCCGAGGGGATCTCGGCGGGGATGGCGAAGTCGGTGGCGCCCGGGGTGTACTTGGCGTCGAAGTCGTAGGCGCCGCCGCGGGGGCGTATCTCGACGAGCCCCAGGGCTTTCGGCTCCTCGCCGGGCGCTTCCAGGATTGGGACGGCGACCTCGGTGCCCGGGACCCATCGCTCCAGCAGTATCTTCGCGTCGTAGCCGAACGCCTCGTAGACGGCGTCGAGGAGCCCTTCGGGCCCCTCCACCTTCGTCAGCCCCAGGCCCGATCCCTCGCGGGCGGGCTTGATCGCGAGCGGGTAACCCAGAAAGTCGGCGGCGACGGAGAGGGCGGCGGCCGCGCCCATCTCGTTCATAGCGCGTCGGAAGAAGGTGCGAAAGGGGGGCGTCGGGATGCCGGCGTTCCTGAGGGCGCGCTTGGCGTAGTCCTTGTCCATGCAGCGGATGCTCGAGAGCGGCCCGCTCCCTGTATAGGGGATGCCCAAAGTTTCGAGGGTCGCCTGCACCGTGCCGTCCTCGCCGCCGGGGCCGTGCAGGCAGATGAAGGCCGCGTCGGGGTCGTATTCGATGAGGGTGCGGGTGGTGTCCTCCGCGATGTCCAGCGCCCGGACCTCGTGGCCCAGCCTCTCCAGGGCGCGGCGGACGCGGTGTCCGGTCAGGAAGGAGATCTCACGCTCCATCGAGTGCCCGCCCTCGAGCACGACCAGGCGCATAGCAGACTACCTCCCCGGAGCGCGGGCCGCGGGGCGGGTCGCCGGGCAGGTCCCGGAGCGGGTCTCCTCGGCGCCGCGCTCGAGGCTGCCCCGGAGCTCCATCCGCTCGCGCACGACCTCGGCCAGGAGCTCGATGCCGCGCCTTATCTTCTCCGGCTCGACGAACGAGAAGTTCAGGCGCATGCAGTTCTTGCCCGCCCCGTTCGCGTAGAAGCCCTCACCCGGCACGTAGGCCACGTTCCTCTTGACAGCCTGCGGCAGCATCGCGGTGGCGTCCAGGTACGAGGGCAGTGTCGCCCACACGAAGAGGCCGCCCTCCGGGTGCGTCCAGTGGACCTCGTCCGGCATGAACTCCGAGAGGGCGTCGAGCATCGCGTCGCGGCGCTCCTTATAGAGGCCGGAGAGGCGCTTGACGTAAGCGCGCCAGTCGGCGTTCGTGAAGTAGGAGTGGATCAGCATCTGCGAGAGGTTCGACGAGCAGAGGTCGGCCCCCTGCTTGCCGATGTTGATCTTGTGCAGTATCCCCGGCTGGGCGTGCACCCACCCGAGCCTGACGCCGGGGGCGAAGATCTTGGAGAACGTGCCCAGGTAGATCACGCGGTCCGTCTCCCCGCCCTCCTGCTCCAGCGCCGCTATCGTCGGCAAAGGCTCGCCCTCGAACCGCAGCATCCCGTACGGGTTGTCTTCCACCACGACGAGGTCGAACTCCCGCGCGATCTCCAACAGCTCCCGACGCCTCTGGGCCGCCAGCGTCACCCCGGCGGGGTTCTGGAAGTTCGGGACGGTGTAGACGAACTTGACGTGGATGCCCTGCTTGCGGGCCTTCTTCAGCGCCTCGCGGGCGGCGACCGGGATCATGCCGGCCCGGTCCATCGGGACGTGGAGGATCCTGGGCCGGTACGCCGCGAACGCGTTTAGCGCACCCACATAGGTCGGCCCCTCGCACAACACCGCGTCTCCCTCGTCCAAAAACACCTTCCCGACGAGGTCGAGGCCCTGCTGGGCGCCGGTCGTGACGAACACGTTCTCCCCGTACGCCCGCGTCCCCTCGGCCTCCATCACGTCCACGATGACGTCCTTTATGCTTTCGAGGCCGGCGGTCGGGCCGTACTGCAGCGCCTGCGCCGAGTCGGCGGCGACGTTCCTGGAGACCTCGCGAAACGCCTCCGCGCCGAAGACGCGCGTGTCCGGGAACCCCCCGGCGAGCGAGACGATGCCGGGCCTGGAGAGGGTGGCCATGAGGTCGCGCGTAGCGGCGCTCCTCATGCCCTTGACCCGGTTGGCGTACAGGAAGTCGAAGCGGTCGAGATCTACTAGCGGCACCTAAGCGTTCCTTTTCGTTGTCGAGTTTGTCGTCGCAGACACCACGGGCTCCACGTTCTTCCAGCCCAGGTCCCCGGAGAGCACGCGCCAAAGCTCCGGGGCGAGCTCGAAGCGGCTGCTGGAGCACCTCCTACCCCTGACCGAGAGCGCCTTCAGCTCCTCGCCCCCGGCCGCGAGAGCCGCCTCCTCGGCGACGGCCCCCACGAGGTACGCGCCCTCCACGGCCCCGGCCGTGGCCTCGTCGAGGTTCGCCCCGTACCGGGCGACGTGCTCCGTCCGCACCACGGGCAAAAAGGCGTAGCCGGTCGTCGCCGCGAAGGGATCCGCCGGCCGCAGCACCAGGTCGAAGTGCACTCCGGAGTTCTCGCCGCCGCACGGTTCGTCCACGAGCACGGTCTCGAACCTGTTGCTCCGGGCGTGCTCCTCGAGGCCGCGCCGTATCTCCTCCAGCTCCGCGAGCTCCCCGGCGTCCGGTTCGGACGGAGCCTCCTCCAGGAGCGCCCTCTCGCCGAGGGTCTCCCACACCTCGCGCGGGAAGACGAGGGCGAGGTCGCCGGAGTTGGCGAGGACGCGCACCCCACCGTCCGCCGCCTCGAACCCGTCTAGGCTCGTTATCCTTACCTCTCGCGCGCTCTGCATGCGGGCGACTGTATCACAAAGCCTACATGGGTTGTAGGCTCCACGCGGGACACGCGACCCGTGCGGGGGGAGCCAAGGAACCGTCCACGAGGTCGTTCGCGACGCGTAAACTGTGCTCCGTGAAGATCCTCTTCGTCACTTCCAACCAGGACAAGCTGCGAGAGGCGCGTGAGATACTGGGAGCAGAGATCGAGACCGTCGATCTCGACCTCCCAGAGCCGCAGGCTCTCAGCGTGGCCGAGGTCGCCGCCGAGAAGGCGCGTACCGCGTACCGCGCCCTCGGCGAACCATCCCACCCCGTCCTCGTCGAGGACTCAGGGATCGTCTTCGACGCCTGGAACGGCCTGCCGGGGGCGCTCACCAAATGGTTCCTCCGGTCGGTCGGCAACGAGGGCCTCCTCGAGATGCTCGCCGCCGCGGAGGTCCGCTCCGCCCGGGCCGTCTGCGCCGTCGCCGTCGCGGACCCCGGCGGAAAGGTACGCGCCTTCGTGGGCGAGGTCCAGGGAGAGGTCGCCGATACGCCCCGAGGCACGAGCGGGTTCGGGTGGGACCCGATCTTCATCCCCGAATGGTCCTCCGAGACCTACGCCGAGCTCGGCCCCAGGAAACACGAGGACTCCCACCGCGCCCGCGCCTTCAAGGCCGCCCGCACCGCCCTGCACGCCGGCTGACGCCGCCCGTAGGGACCAACACGCATAACAAGATGCTTGGACGCGTCGTAACGCATATATATATCGCCGCGTCGCGAAACGTGGCGTGCCGCGGCGCGGAGGTGTGTGAAGAGGCGGAGTTTGGTATCCTGTGCTAAGTTCACAGCTCCGTTACGGGAAGGGGGCCGCAGTGCCGGCAGAGAGCGAAGAACGCGCAGGAGACGGGGGCGTAGAGACCCAGGAGCAGCGGGGCGCAAGCTCCGTCGCCACGAACGGGGATCACCTCGTCGAGCTATACAAGGAGATGGTCTTCATCCGGGTCTTCGAGGAGGCGTGCTCGAGGGGCTTCAAGAAGGGCAAGGTCGGGGGCTACATGCACGTCTACATAGGTCAGGAGGCCATCGCCACCGGCTTCCTCGACGCCTACCGGGAGGGCGACAGGATCATCACCGCCTACCGCGACCACCCGCACGTCCTGCTCCTGGGGAGCGACCCCAAGGCGGTGATGGCCGAGCTCTACGGCAAGGGCACCGGGATGGTCAAGGGCAAGGGCGGTTCGATGCACCTCTTCGACGTGGAGAAGGGCTTCATGGGCGGCTACGGCATCGTCGGCGGCCACATCCCGTTGGGCGTCGGGATGGCCTACGCGCTCAGGTACGAGGAGACCGACCACATCGTCCAGACCTACCTCGGCGACGGCTCGATGAGCATCGGGTACTTCCACGAGGCGGTGAACCTCGCGGGCCTGTGGGGCAAGGACGGGATGTGCCCGTGCCTGTTCATACTCGAGAACAACCAGTACGGCATGGGCACCAGCGTCGAGCGCACCACCGCCATGACCGACCTCGTCCGCAAGTTCGACGCCTACGGCGTGGAGAACGAGAAGGTGGACGGGATGGACCTCGAAGCGGTCCTCGAGGTCGCGCACCGGGCGGCGGAGCGCGTCCGCGAGACGGGGAAGCCCTACGCCGTCGAGGCGCTCACGTACCGGACGGTGCCGCACGGGGCGGCGGACTTCCTCGAGAAGTACCGCACGAAGGACGAGATCAACAAATGGCGCAAGCGCGACCCGATCGGCCTGCTCGAGCACAAGCTCCTCGAGAACGGCCTCCTGGACCAGGACGCCGTCGAGGAGATACGGAACGAGACCAAGCAGACCATGAGCGAGGTCACCAGGTTCGCTGAAGAGTCGGACGAGCCCCCCCTGGAGGAGCTCTACACCGACGTCTACGCGGGCGAGGACGAGTACATGGGGGAGAAGTAATGCCCGAGATGACCTACCGCCAGGCCCTCAAGACGGCGATGGCCGAGGAGATGGAGCGCGACGAGAGCGTCTTGCTGATGGGCGAGGACATCGGCGTCTACGGCGGCACCCACCTCATCACCGACGGCCTCATAGACCGTTTCGGCCCGAAGCGCGTTATCGACACCCCGATAGCCGAGGGCGGCTTCACGGGGGCGGCCATCGGCATGGCGATGTTGGGCCTCAAGCCCATTGTCGAGATGATGACCTGGAGCTTCTCGTTCCTGGCGTCCGACCAGATCATCCAGACCGCCGCCAAGGTGCGCTACTTCTCCGGCGGGCAGGTAGAAGTACCCCTCGTCGTGCGCGGCCCCAACGGCGGCGGGGTCCAGCTCTCAGCCCAGCACACCCACAGCATGGAGAACTTGTACGGCCACTTCCCCGGCCTCAAGGTCGTCTCCCCCGTCACGCCCGCGGACGTGAAGGGGATGATGCTCACCGCGATCCGGGACCCCAACCCCGTGGTCTTCCTGGAAGCCGGCGCCCTCTACGGCACCAAGGGCGAGGTCCCCGACGGCGACGGGGGCGTGCCGTTCGGCAAGGCGCGCGTCGCCCGCGAGGGGACGGACGTGTCCCTGATCTCCTACGGGCGGCAGGTGAACCTGTGCCTGCGGGTCGCCGACAGGCTGGAAGAAGAGGACGGCGTGAGCGCCGAGGTCATAGACGTGCGGTCCATCCGGCCGCTCGACGAGGACACCATCGTCGAGTCGGTAAAGAAGACGCACCGGGCGGTGGCGGTGCAGGAGCAGTGGCGGTTGTTCGGGGTCGCGAGCGAGACCGCCTCGATCATCCAGGAGAAGGCGTTCGACTACCTCGACGCGCCGGTCATACGGGTGAGCGGGGCGGAGGTGCCGGCGCCCTACGCGAGGAACCTGGAGGTCGCGGCGTTCCCGAACGAGCAGCAGGTGGCGAACGCGGCGCGGCGGACGCTCTACATGGAGGAGAAGTAAGATGCCGGAAGTCATCATGCCCAAGATGGGCGACGCGATGGAGGAGGGGACCCTCGTCAAGTGGCTCAAGAGCGAGGGCGACGAGGTCTCCGAGGGAGACCCCATAGCCGAGATCGAGACCGACAAGGTCACGCTGGAGCTCGAAGCCGAGGACGCCGGCACGCTCGCCCAGCTGATCGCCTCCGAGGGCCAGGAAGTCCCCGTCGGCGGGGCCATCGCCTTCATCGCGGGCGAGGGCGAGGAGGTCCCCCAGCGCAACGGTGGGGCCCAGGCCGAGGCCGAAGAGGGCGGCGAGGCCCAAACCGCTACCCAGGAGCGCGAGGCCGCGCCGCGCCAACCCGAGGCCGGGGAGGCGCCCTCCGGCGACGGCGCCGGGGCCGACTGCTGCTTCAGGGCATCCCCGATCGTCAGGCGCCTCGAGCGCGAGAACAACCTCGACCTCTCCAAGATACAAGGCTCGGGTCCGGCCGGGCGCATCGTCGAGCGCGACGTCAGGGCCGCGATAGAGCGGGGCGATACCCAGGCCGACGGGCAGGCTGACGGCCGCGCGGGGGCACCGGA
>JADDPV010000210.1 GCA_016781705.1 Rubrobacter sp. | reverse complement strand
TCGGGGGCGAGGGCCGTGGCGAGCATGAGGCCCTGCTCGACGAGCGCGGGGCCGCGCTCGGTGGCTTGGAGGCCCACGACGAGCTGGTCTGTGAAGTTGTCGGCGGTGTTGGCGAGGAGCTGGATGGACTGGAGGAGGTTGTAGCCGAGCACGGGGAGCATGACGTTCAGCTCGAAGTTGCCGCTCTGGCCGGCGAGGGTGATGGTGGCGTCGTTGCCGATGACCTGCGCCGAGACCATCGCGGCGCTCTCGGCGATCACGGGGTTCACCTTGCCGGGCATGATGGAGGAGCCGGGCTGCACCTCGGGCAACGCTATCTCCGCCAGGTTGGCCCGCGGCCCGGCGCCGAGCCAGCGGACGTCGTTGGCTATCTTCAGGATGCTGACCGCGACGGTCCTCAAGGCACCGCTGGCGAACACGGCCCCGTCCATCGCGCTCTGCGCCTGGAAGTGGTTCTCCGTCTCCCTGACCTCGACGCCAAAGCGGGCGGAGAGCCGCTCGCAGACCTTGCTCGCGAACTGCGGATGCGTGTTCACGCCGGTGCCAACCGCCGTGCCGCCGAGGGCGACCTCGGAGAGGTCTTCGTGGGCCTTCTTCACGCGCTGTATGCCGCGCTCTATCTGGCCGGCGTAGCCCTGGAACTCCTGTCCGAGACGGATCGGGGTGGCGTCCTGCAGGTGCGTCCTACCCGTCTTGACCACGTCGTCGAACTCCACGGCCTTGTCGCCCAAAGCGTCGCGCAGCTTGTGCAGCGCGGGGAGGAGGTCTTCCTTGATCGAGGTCAGGGCCGAGAGGTGTATCGCGGTGGGGATGACGTCGTTGGAGGACTGGCCCTTGTTGACGTGGTCGTTGGGGTGGACGGGATCTTTGGATCCGAGCTCACCGCCGAGGATCTGTATCGCCCGGTTGGAGATGACCTCGTTGGCGTTCATGTTGGTCGAGGTGCCGCTCCCGGTCTGGAAGATGTCGAGGACGAACTGGTTGTCGAGCCGTCCGTCCACGACCTCCTCCGCCGCCCTGACGATGGCGTCTTTGAGCTCCTCGTCGAGGAGCCCGAGCTCGTGGTTAACGTTGGCCGCTTCGAGCTTTATGGCGCCCAACGCCTCGATAAAGCGGCGCGGGAAGCGCGGACCCCCTATGGGGAAGTTGTCCAGCGCGCGGCGCGTCTGGGCGCCGTAGAGGGCGTCGCGGGGGACCTCGACCTCGCCCATCGAGTCGCGCTCGGTGCGGTGCGCCGTCGTCTCCTGCTGCGTCATGCTTGGCTCCTCCCGTCGAAGCGGCCACGAAGCGTGGGCGGTCGCCCCGGCGCTCCCGTCATATAATCGGCACGTTCGAGAGGCATTATACGAGAGGAGACGTTTTGGATTTCTTACGGCACGCGCTGAAGGAGTGGGCGGTCGCGGTCGCGGCGCTGGAGAGGGGCGAAACGGCGCTCGTCGTCAGGAAGGGCGGCATCCGGGAGAAGGCGTTCGCCGTCCCGGAGACGCGCTTTTTCCTCTTCAAGAGCTACGAGCACCAGAACCCCGCTCAACTCGAGCCCGCCTACCACGACCTGCTCTCTTCTATTCCCGAGAGGCGCGACGACGGGCCGGTGATCCTGACCTCCTTCGCCGAGGTTACGGGCGCCTACGAGGTCTCCGAGGCCGAGGAGCTGGAGGCCCTGGACCCGCACCACGTCTGGACGCACGCGTACGCCGAGAGCCGCCTCAAGTGGCGTCCGAAGAAGCCCCTGACGGTGCTGGTCCTGCGGACGTACCTGCTCGCGGAGCCAGTGGAGCTCGCGTACCGGGCGGAGTACGGCGGGTGCAAGAGCTGGATCGATCTGCTTCAAGACGTCCCTACCGCGAACGCCCGCCCCGCCCTGGACGACGCGGCCTTCGAGCGGCTCTCCCGGCCCGTTCTCGACACGCTCGAAGGCTCGCGGCCCGCGCCGGTGGGCTCCTAGAGAGAGGCCCCGGCTTGGGAGCAGGCGCCATACCCGTAGTCCTGACGTTCCTGCTGGTGTTCGTGGCCTGGCGGGTGGTCTTCTCGTTCAACAAGGACCTCGTGCGGGCGCGGGCGTGGGGCGAGCTCGCGCGCCGCTCGATGCCGTTCGTCGGGATCACGCTAATGGCCGCCAGCCTCCCGCTGGTGCAGGGCAGCGGGGGAGCGGGCCCGATCATCTGGGCGCTCGCCTTCGGCGGCGTCCTCGTCGTCGCGCGCTTCATCTCCGAGCCCGCCGCCGAGCGCCAGGCCGCCCGGACCTTCCGCCGCGGCGACTACGAGAGGGCCGCCATCCTGTACCGCGACCTCGCCGAGGAGCGGCCCTTGGCCCGCTACTGGGCCTTCCTCGGGGCGGCCCTGGGGGCAGCGGAGCGCCACGACGAGGCCGTGCGGGCCTCCGACCGCGCGGTGAAGCTCGATCCCGAGTACGGCCTCGCCTACTACAACCGCGCCCTGATCCTGCGAAAGACCGGGCGCAAGAGCCGCGCCGCCAGGGACCTCCAGCGGGCCCTCGACGCCGACCTCCCCCGCCGCTACAGGAAGGCCGCGCAGCGCCTCCTGGAGGAGACCAAGTCCGCCACGTGAGCCTCTACCAGACGCTCGCGGCGATGGCGGTACTCCTCGTCTTCCTGCTGCTCGTCGCGCGCCAGAACCGCGACCTCCTGCGCGTCCGCGCCTACCCGGAGCTGCTCGCGCGCCTCCTCCCCCTGCTCTCGGCCGGCGTCCTCGCCCTCGGGCTGCCGCTAGTGATGCGCTACACCACCCCCGACAACGCCCTGACCGTCCTCCTCGTTTACCTCGCGGGCACCGCCATCCTCACGGCGATCATGGCCCGCGCCGTCGCCCCCGAAGAACGCCGGGCCGCGTCCCTCTTCCGCCGCCGGGAATACGAGGCCGCCGCCGAAGCATACAAGTCCCTCGTCGCCCGCCGACCGCTCCCCCGCCACCACACCGCCCTCGCCGCCAGCCTCGACGCCGCCGGCGACCCCGAAGGGGCTCTCGAAGCCGCCGACGCCGCCGTGAAGCTCGACCCGAAGCTCGGCCTCGCCCTCTACAACCGCGCCTCCGCCCTCGCCGCCCTGGGCGAACGCGAACGCGCCCGCGCCGACCTCGAAGCCGTCTTCCGCGCCGACTCCAACCGCCGCCTCAAGCGCGCCGCGGAAGAGGCGTTGGAGAGCCTGGGGAAGAGTTAACCGGCACATCGGCAAAGACCCTGCGCGGTCCCGCGGAAGTAGACTTTCTGGACCGCGAGCCCATGCCCGAAGGAAAAGTCAACCGGTCAGCACCAACCGGTCCAATTCGCCCGAGCGGTCGAGGGCCTCGACGTCATCGTAACCGCCCACCGAACGGCCGTCGATGAAGATCTGCGGTACCGTTTTTCGTCCGGTGGTCCGGGCCAGCCAGGCGCGCAGCTCGTCGTTATCGGTAGCGTCGATCTCCTCGAAGGCGTAGCCCTTGCGCTTGAGGAGCCGTTTCGCCCGCCAACAGTAGGAACACCAACTCCTGGTGTAAACCTCGATCTTCTTCTGATCCATCCCGCTCTTCCTTGCCGCGTACGTGCTGTAAGCATCATATTCCGGCGCAACGGCTGGCACTCCCGTTACCGGATCTTCTGCCGGCGGTGCGCCAGGGAGGCTTCTCCTGCCTCCTCTTGGTCCTATGCGCCCGCTCGCCGTCTCCAACCTCTTGGCGGGGGTCGGGTTTTCGGCGTGGGCTTTCCTTGAGGCCTTCGGGCTGCCGGGTTTCCGTGCACCCTGTCCTTCTCCTCGGCCACGCCCATCCGCGAGCCAAGCGTTGGGCCGGCTCTCGGTTTACACCATCGGCTCAAAGAGTCGCGCCTGGACCTAAACTCTTTGATCTCCGATATATCTTTGGTGCAGAATCGTCCGAGCGTGGCCGTCACGCAGACCGCCGGGCTGAAAAGCCGATCGCTGATACCCGAAAGCTACGTCACCATCTTCTGCGCGTTCTCCTGGTGCTCCATCACCTCTATGTTGCCGTCGCGCACCCTCGTCTCGTAGAGCGACTGGGGGAAGACGGCCGGGCCGTCCAAGACCTCGCCGGTGCACAGGGAGAAGCGCGAGTCGTGCCAGGGGCAGACGACGGTGTCGCCCTCGCGGCGCCCCTCCTCCAGCGGACCGCTGAAGTGGTTGCAGGTGGCGGCGATGGCGCAGACGCGGCCGTCGCTCGCGCGGCTCAAGAGGACGCCGACGCCCTCCACCTCGACCCGGCGCATTTCCCCTTCGGGCAGCTCGTCTTCCTTCAGGACCGGCGTGAAGCCGTCGGGGCCGGGCTTCTCGAAGACGTTGCGGTTCACTCTCAGACCGTAACCGTAGGAGAGCTCGCCGCCGAGGTGCGCGCTCATGCCGGCGAAGGAGTAGCCGGCCAGGAAGAGCAGACGCCCGGCGCTCCTCCTGCCCGCGGCTCTGGCGGCGAGCGAGCCCGTGCTCAGGAGCAGCGCGGTGGCGTTGAGAAGGCCGTGGGCGACGCCCATTCGGCGTGATCCGCCGGAGAGGTAGCGCCAGTCCGAGAGGCCGACCGCCGCGGCGAGGAAGCCCCCGGCGACGCCGAACGCGAGCGAGGCGTCGGCCGCGTTGCGCACGGCTTTGCCTCTTTTCGAGCCGGAGACGAGATCCAGACCGTCGAAGACGAGGGCGGCGGTCCAGGAGCCGATGGGCACGTCGGTGAGCGCCGGGTGCAGGGGTGTCCCGAGCCAGGTGCCGTCGAGGGCGTTGCGCAAGGGCGTGCCGCCCCCTTGCACCGCCTCTTGCACCTTCGGCTGGACCTTCTCGGCGATGCCGTCAAGCCCCGGCAGCGCGTCAACGATGCGTTGGCCGATCGTCCTCATTATCCTCCGCCTTTCCTTGGGGAACGCCACAGGTTGTACCCTCCTGCGGCCGACCGGTCACCTCCGCGCCGATCGTCCCTCTTGTCCCTTTTTGGAGCCCCCGGCTCGCGCCGTAGAAGGCAGCCCAGTGTACCGCGAGCACGTATAGGTAGAAAGTCAGCCCAAGCGCGGCGGCCTCGGGACCGACGGCGCCCCCGATGGTCGAACCCTCCCTCCACAACAGGGGCCACTGCGCGGGGATGAGTTGCAGGGCGACGAGCAGCGCCGCAGCGCCCGCCCGCCCGCGCACCAGAAGTAACAGGATCCCCGGCGCGAGCAGCACGAGGTAATTGTGCCAGGCGATGGGCGAGGCGAGTAGCGAGGCGGCGACGAGTGCCCACAACCCCGCCTCCGCTCCGCTCTGCGCCCGGTAGGCGGTGAGGAAGACGAGCACTATCCCCAGGGTCTGGAAGAGGGGGACCATCAGCGGCAGAGGCGCCAGGGGCTCGTTGAACTCGTGCTCCGTAAAGAGCCGGGCCGCCGCCGCGGGCAGGGAAGCGTTGTCCCAGTACGGGCTCAAGGGCTCGTTGCGCAGCAGGTTGACCCACTCCACGGTCGTTGCGGGCCCGAGGGCGAGCGCCCCCACGAGCGTAGCCGCCGCCCCGGCCATGATCGTCGCCCCCAGAGCGTCCCACCTGCGCCGGACGAGCGGCCACAACACTACCGGCGCGAGCGACGGCTTCAAGGTCACGACGAGCCCCAGAGCGCACCCCGAAGCCGCGCCCCTGCCCCGCCGGTCCAGCACCCACGCCGCCACGAGACCGAAGGTCAGTATCTGGTACATCTGCCCGAGCGCGAGCGTCGCCAGGAGCGGCGAGGAGATGAGCAACGCGACCACCGCGAGCGCGCCTAGCACCGAAGAACGTGCCCCGACTGGACGCAGCTCGCGCAGCATCCACGCGAGCGCCGCCGCCTGCAGCGCCGCCGTGAGCCCCGCGAACAACCGGTAACCAGAGAGTGGCTCCAATAGCCCGAACGGGACGGTCAGGAGCACCCACAGGGGTGGGTTGAGGTTGTTGAGGTAGTACCCCGTCCGGTACACGTCCTCACCGTCCAGAAACGCCCGCGCCGAGTACCAGAACGTCTCGAAGTCCGCGTGGGTACGCATGGAGGACGTGTAGATCCTCTCCAGCGTCGCCCCCGCGTAGAAGTAGCCCATCACCGCCGCGAGGACGAAGACCGTGCCCGCCGCAGCGTACAGAAACCCGTCGCGCCACCGGCGACCCTTGTGCCTCCCCACGAAGGCGCTACCCCACCCCAAAACGAACCCCGCCGGCGCGGATTTTACACGGGTGAAACATAGGCCGAAACTATACAGCCCCCGAAAGGACAGCGCCTCTGAGGGAGCCCGGGCACAGACGAACATCCTCCACGCCCCCCCGGCGGAGAGGGGGGGATTCGAACCCCCGACGCCGGGATTACCGACGTAACGGTTTTCGAGACCGCCGCATTCAACCGCTCTGCCACCTCTCCGCAAAAGAGTTTATCGTACGGACAAGCGGCCGTCAGCTAAGTACATCCAAGATGTTTTGCGGTAACGCCGTGTCACTTCTAGGACTCTTTGGCCGAACTCTTAGGCAGGCCCTGCCGAACGCGCCTTACGCTCGCTGACAGCTGCGAAGCTTCAGTGGCAGCTTGGAGGCACT
>JADDPV010000283.1 GCA_016781705.1 Rubrobacter sp. | reverse complement strand
GGCACGAAGCGGCGCCCCTCGCTCGTGGTGAATCGCAAGGTGTTCTGGTGGCGTTCCAGCTCCCCGGCATTGAAGATGTAGACCGGCTTTCTCACCCGTCTTCTCGCATCTCTTGGAGGTCCACGAACCAGCCTTTCTCGCGGTGCTTCCTCCTCCTCTTGCCATCGGACAAGAACTTGCCGTGGAGTAGCTCCGCGAGTTTCTTTCTCTGTCGCCCAGCCGGGAGGTTCGCCAATTCATCCACGAGCGCGGGGACGGAGCCGATATCGTTGGGGTTTTGCGCTTCGATTCGCTCCCTCATCTGCTCGAAGCGAAGGTCTTTCCTGGGTGCCTTTACGGTGAATGCGCCGTAACCCGCCGACGTCTTCGCTCCCGCGCCTATCGTCTCCAGGGCTTCCTTGAGGAGCCGTGCGCCGCGCTGAAGGGACTCTTCGTCCCCTCTCGCGTGTGGCAGCAGGGAGAAGCGGAAGGTGCTTCCGCCGGCCACGGCGAGGAAAGTGACGGGGATGGGGGAGAGGTAGTCGCCGGGTGGCTTCCCTTGCCCGTAGTACTCGCCGTAGTGGGCTGTCATGACGTCGGTCTCCAGCCTGGGTGGCTTCGCGGGTAGGGCGTCCAGCACGATCAGGGCGCCCTGCCCGCCGGGGCCGCCGAACAAGGGCGTGTCGTCGTTCTCGTCAGACCATTGCTCCGCCCACGCTCTAACCGCCCCCTTGACGCCGGAGCCGGGGAGGTAGGGGACGCCCAGCACGCGGTGCCAGGCGAAGCCCGTCTCGAACGGGTGCGCGCTCCCGAGACCGGAGACGAAGCGACCGAGCGTCTCGGCCTCCAGCGTCACCCCGCCGAGGCCCTCCACTTGTCGTTGCTGGCGGTCCAAGAAATCGCTCAACAGCTTCACGTCAACCTGGTAGCTGGCGACCTCCTCGAAAACCTTTCGTTTGTGCTCACCGCCGGCCTGCCAGCCGTCGCCCCACCTCACGAAGCGGTCGAAGATCAGGGAAGCGTTCGGGGTGTTCCGCGCGCTAAGGTGATGTTCCATTACGGAGCGGTAGAGAGGAAGGTTCAATTTTGTTCCTCCTTGCCTATGAGCGCGTCCGCAAACCGCTTGAGCCAGCCGCAGAGCTCCAGGGCTTCTTCCTGGGCAGCCATGTAGTCCCCGCGCTCCCCCCTTACCACCGCCTCGATGAGGTCATCTCCAACGTAGATGCGGCGCTTCTCGATCAGCCACCCGGAGATGTCCACGTAGAGCTTGCCGGCGGCCTTCTCATCCCTCTTGGAGCGCAAGAAAGCGAGTGATTGGCCTATGCCGTTCTGCAAGAGCATGGCCGGCAGGTCGCGGCAGAGCCTGGCGTATTCGTGGTCTTTGCCGGCCTCTTGCACGCGCTCGAGTGCGTAGGCGGCGCGTTCCTGCGAGAGCAGCCTCACTGCGCCCCTCCGTCCGAGAGCCTCGCGTAGCACCAGCCCTGGCCGACGGTCTCGTTGCCCCCGACCTGCAAGAGGCCGCCATCTGTGTGGACCACACCGGACTCGAAGCTCCTCATCACCTCGTCTTCGTTCATCCCTTTGCCGTTACGCGAGCTTTGGGCCAGCACCACGGCGTAGAAGATGGTTTCGGGGGGTAGCGATTCCTCGTACCAGAGGTTCTTCGAAGTTTTGTTCTCGTCGAGTTGCACGCGCGCGGAAATCTGCGTCCCGACGTGGCATAGGTGGCGGAACTCATCGTCCCCGACGAGGGCGAAGTCTCTGGTGAACTTGTCGAGGAGGTATTCGCCCGCCCCTGACGGCAGCAGCCTGGCTGTGATCTCCCGTAAAATCCCGCCGAGGTCCTCGCTCTCGCGCGCCTCGAAGTCCAACTCTTCGAGGATGAGCCTTCTGGCCGCACTCCCCGGGGGCACTACCGCGTGTCCCTCTTCCGGCGTCGGCGTGCCAGCGAGATCCGCGCCCATCCGGGCGAGGTCGCGGCGGAGCCTGTCCAGAATGAGCGGCGAGCTGGTCCACTGGAAGACGTTCCTTAGCGACCGGATCGGCATCGCGAGTAGCTTCGCCTCGCCGACCAGCAACGCCCCCGCGTGTTTGTCTTGCCGGCCCGTATCGGGACCGAAGACGGCCTCGATGGCCTCTCCCGGCTCACCCGACTCGGCGGCCTTCTGGCGCAGGGCGCCCTTGAGGCTGGAGGCCGTGATCACGGGCAGCCCGTTGTGTACCTCGCGCTGCACGGGCAGGTCTATGGCGCCGGTCGTGCTCCCCGCGCCGGGGTGCAGGTACGCCGTCGCGTACAGGGTCAACAGGGCTTTCTTCATCGCCATCCTCCCACCAGTACGTGACCAAACCCCATGTTGGCGTGCGCTCCGAGCTTCGCGTCGTCGAGCGCCCGCACGACAGAATCCCCCGCTACCCCGGTCTCGAAGAAATACACGCTTCCGGCCGGGACGTGCGGTTTGAGCGGGTAAGGGCGGTTATTCTTCATATCCCAGCCGCCGATGCGGCGCGGTTTGTCCAGGGCGGCGCTCGCGAGCGTGCATTTGATCCCCGCCAGCTCGCCGCGCCACCGGACGCCGCTCTGCGCGTCCTCTCTCTCCAACCCGTCGGCCAGCCACCCGCTGCCGAAGAGCGCGGGTTGCAGGAAGACGAGGCGGAACCTTCCGGTCTCGTCTATCCGTGAGGCTACCTCTCCCCGGTGCGTCCCGGTCGTTGGGGCTTCGATCTCGCGGCTCCAGACGAACCTGCCCTCACCACCCCACTTCAAGAGTTCGGGGAGCCGGGTCTCCGGCGGAAGCCCCCCGATGCTCACGGCGAATCCCACGTTCTCTCCGGCTCTCAGCGTGAGGATCGTGTACAGCATGCCCTCCGCCGCCGCGCGGCTCCTGGCGTCGCGCGCGAGCCCTACCTTCGGCTCCTGGAAGAAGCCCCCGCCGTCCGCCCCGAGTGGGGAGAACAGGCTGTCGGCGGAAACCTCCCCGCCCGAGAGCAGGCTCTCCAAATCCTCGAGAAGGAGCCACTCCCCTTCCACCTTCGAGGCACCGTCCGCGTGCCCGAGTAGCCTGACGTCCCCGATGTCCGCCACGGTCGGGTCCTCGGCGGGCGTGAGGCCGACGAGCACACCGTCTCTCCGCGCGAGGTTCAGCGGGGCCGGGACGCACGGCTTGCCCTCCCTGGTAAGGTAGGGGCCGCGGAGGTCCAGCTTTATCTCCTCGTCCGCCCTCCCGAGCGCCTCGACGACCGGGCCGCGAGCATCTCCTCGCACGTACTCTCCCATATCCACGCCGTTTGCCTCCAGGAAGGCGGCGCGCAGGGCGCCTTGCAAAGTCCGCGGGGTGGGCGGGAACTCGCTCGCCACATACCCGCTCTCCCCGGCGTCGAAGGGTTCCGGTCCCCGGAAGAACAGGACGTCGTTGGGCTCGAGGCCGAGCCACGCCGGCGTCACGATGTCTCCTCTTGGAAGAACCGTACCAGCCGGAAGAGCGCGGGATCGAGTTTTCCGTCCTTTCTGCTTATCCGCACGAGCGGGGCTATCCTCTTCTCTGCTTCGTCCATGTCCCGCGTCTCGAACCTCTCCTCCCGGCTGCCGCTGTACTCGAGCGCCAGGAGCTTCTCCAGGGTCCCTACGTCATCGGCCAAACTCCTGGCTATCTCCTGCGCCTGGTACAAGAACCGGGACGGGTAGGGCGGCTCATCCCCGGCGAGCATGTTCAGCAACTCTTCGACCCAGCGCTGGTGGTCCCATTTGCGGGCTACCCTCAGGACCTCGCCACCGCCCTTCCATGCGCCGATGGCGAGCGCGTCCCTCCCCGCACCGTCTTTGGCGTCCTCGTCCAGGAGCCGGTGCGCTTCCCGGGTCGCGGTCCTCAAGGGCAGGGTCATAGGACAGTACAGCAGCCCGGCGGAGATCGTCGCGGGTTGGCCTTCTAGCCTCTCTCGATAGGACTCGTCGAACTCCCCGAACACCTCCCGGTAGAGTTCGCGCACCCTCCAGGCCACGTACAGCGCCCGGTCCATCGGCAGCAGCGCGAGCACGTCCTCCCCGCCGGCATAGACGAGGCGCGAAGCTCCGCCTTCCTTCTCCACGGCGGCGCGCACCCGGAGGCTGAAATCCAGTATGCGCTCCGAAAGCTCCGCGCGGCCCCGCTCGTCCAGCCTGGAGAGCCTGGCGCCCATGTTGTCGCCGTCCATGACGAGGATGGCGTAGGTGGGACGAGGGACGCCGGCCACCCGGTGGAGCGCCGACAGTCTCTCGCCCAGCTCCTTCAGCGCGGAGGCCGGCACCAGTTCCTCGTGGTATGAGGGATAAAAGTATCCCCCCTCCAGCCGGTCGAACGGCTTCCCAGCCACGGCCGCAAGAGCTTCCCGAGCCTCCCGCAACTCCCCATCAGCGGCGACCCTGTTACGCCAGGTGTCGGAGGCGAGGTCCGGGGTCGAGGGGAAGCGTTCGTCCAGCACCGTCCAGCCGAACGCCCCTTCCCCGACCCTCGGCAGCGTCCGTTTCACGAGGCAGACGGTGCAGGGACGTTCCTTGTTTGCGTTCAGGAAGCCAGCCCCGAGCCCTGTGGAGAGGGGCTGCCAGAAGCCCTTGTTCCCCAGCTGCTCGCGCCTGCCGCAGACGGTGCATTTCCTACCGGGTTCCTCCGACGGCGAGAAGGCGCGCATGAGCTTGCGTCGTGCGAGCGCGCGGTGGTCTTCGGAGATCACCCAACTCGTTTCCCACAAGCTCTCCACCTGGCGGTCCCAAATGTTGGCTCTATCGCTCAGGGGACTGTGGCGCTCCGTGAGGTACCGCCAGCAGGCGTCGTGGGCCGTCAGCCACGCCATCCCCAAGCCTTCGTCGGCCGCCCGGGCGAACCTGCGGCCTTCCTCGTCGGAGTTCGTCAGCACCGAGAAGCGGTTCGGCAGGGAGCCGACGCTGGCGTAGGCGGCGTTGTCGGGGAGCTTGTCCGGTTCCCTGACGGCCTCTATGAGGGGGTTGCCCGCTATCCTGGGGAAGAAATCTCCTTCTTCGGCGCCGGCCTCGAGCACGCCCGCGATCGCGTGGGCGGCGAGGTAGCTAATGAGGTAGGAGCCGGTCCACAGGTCCGCCGTCTTGCGCGCCTCCGAGACGAACTCCTGGACCGGGCCGAAGGTGAAGTGGAGTTGTTTCATATCCTCACCTCCAGGGCGTCGGGTAGCTCGGAGAGGAAACCTCGAATCGGCTCGAAGTCGTGCGGAGGCGGGACGTATTGCGGAGAGTGCCTACCTGCCGGGCCGATCTTCACCTGCTCCCTCTTGGGCAAGAACCGGGCTTGGATCAGGCTCAGTACCGCCGCGAGCTCGCCGCCTGCAAGCTCGTGCAGGTGGATGAAGAGCGGGCTGGCCCGCCGGTCGTGCTCCCTGTTTGGTCCGGACACGGCAACCTTCGTGTTCGGCTTGAAGAAGTAGTTGTGCGGTAGGCCGAATGCGGCGCGCCGCGGTGCGCGGGTTGGCTGCTTTCCACGGTAAGCGTAGTCTCGTATGAGGTCACGGTCGTCGTGGAACCTCTCCGTTCTTTGCGCGGAACGGTAGCCGTTGAGCCGATCACCGACCTTTTGGAGGACCTGCTCCCAAGAGTTCGTACGAAGCGGCCAGACCGTGACGGCGGTCTGGCGGGAGAGGACCGTGTAGTCCGGGAGGCCGCCGCGTTCGCCTATCCTCAAGCTCCGGAACTTCTCCTCTATCTGTTCCTTGAGGTCTTCGGGGGAGCGGGGGAGGCCCGGGAAGTCCGCGCCATCGACGCCGGTCACCACCATCGAGCCGAAGCCCCGCCGCGAGCGCGAACCCATCCCGCCGAGGTGCGTGAGGCACCAGAGGGCATCGAGCAGCTCGTCCTTACGCTCCGCGGCGCCTTTCTTGAAGACCAGTTGCAGGGTATACCGACCGCCGGCGTCGAGCGCGTTCCGGTCGGTCTGGACCCCCTGTCCCCTCTTGTACCCGGCTATCCCGTATCCCAGGTAGCCGATGCTGTTGTTCACCCTTGTTCCGGTGGGCAGCGGTCTGGTTTCGTCTGCGATTATCCGCGCCAGGAACTTCGATTGGCCGGTGTCGGTACCGCCGAAGAGTTTGTTTTCCTTTTCCCGGAGTTCCACCGGCCTCATCGGCGGTTGCGCGGCGCGCCACCAGAAGCGCAGCAGGCCCCTGATCGACGCTACTCGAAGCTCGGCTTTCTCTTGATCGGCGCCGCCCACGAAGGCCGGGCTGACGAACTTCAGATCTACGGAGAGCTTATTCACCGTCTCTCTCCTCATCTGGCTCGATATCCTGCATTTCGCCTTCCATGTAAGGGTCTCGCCTCTGTTCTTCCGGGCTTCGGCGATCTATGCAAGCTACGGTCCTGGGTTTCAGACTCATCCATCTTAGGCTGTTCTCCAGCTGCTGTACCGTCCAGCTCAGGCAGGTCGTGCCGCCGGTGAGGTTGGCGAAGATTTCTGTAGCCCGGATCCAATCAAACCCGTGTTGCTTGCGGCAGCTGTCCACCAGCTCCCTCGCCTCCGGGAAGCCGTTGAAGGGGTCGTCGAGGACGGCGAATCGGGGTTTCAAATCTTCTCGTTGCGCCTTCCGTAGTACCTCCGGCGCCAGGTCCTT
>JADDPV010000206.1 GCA_016781705.1 Rubrobacter sp. | reverse complement strand
AGTAAGAAACGTGAAGGTCGTTGCCGATTACCCGTTTACTACCGGTACCCCTCTACCGAAGCGACGCTCGATACATTTCTTCGTTTGAGCAACTACCTGCTATAATCGCAGAATTGTCGGCTTAACGAAGGAGTCCCATCATGGGCGAGGCCTCGATCACCTACTTCCCCGTCCGCAACGGCGATACGAGTCGGATCCGGTTGTCGGATGGCACGGACATCGTTGTCGATTGCAACATCACCGAGGAGTCCCGCGACCACTCGGTGAAGGAGAGGTACGACGTGCATGCGCACCTCGCGGAAGAAGCAAGGAAGGAGAACGGCGTCCCCCACGTTGACGCGTTCATCCTGACCCACCCGGACACCGACCACTGCCGCGGCTTCAAGGACACCTTCTACGCCGGAGACCCCGCCCAGTACGGCGACGAGGCCAAAAAGAACGGTCTGATCATTATCGATGAGCTCTGGTTTACCCCCCGCATCTTCTCCCCGCACGAGGAGGGCAAGCTCGCTCCCTCGGCCAAGGTTTTTCTCAAGGAGGCCAGGCGTAGGAGGAGCCTCTACCTGTCGGGCAGCCTCAAGCGGGACAAGCCCGGCAACCGGCTGCGCATCGTCGGATACACGGGCTCCGGGGAGAACGAAGGACTGGAAGGCATCGTCACTATACCGGGCAAAACCATCAGCAAGATCAACGGCAAGACGAAGCAGGACTTCTCCTTCTTCGTCCACGCTCCGTTTAAGAAGAACACGGACTCCGAAGACGGCGAGCGCAACGACACGAGCGTCGTCCTCCAGGCCCGCTTCGACGTCGGCGGCGAGTGGCACGCCTGCCTGGCTTTCTTCGGGGGCGACGCGGGATGCGCGGTGTGGAGAGACGTGCTCGACCGGAGCGAGAACGAGAGCCTGCGGTGGGACCTGTTCCTCGCGCCTCACCACGTCTCGTGGGGCTTCTTCTCCGAGGAGCGCCACGAGGACAACCCCGAGCCCAGCGAGAGTTCCCTCGCGGTGCTCGGAAAGAGGAGGGCCGGCGCCGTGGTAGTGGGTTCCTGCAAGCCCATAAAAGACGATGGCGACAACCCGCCCAACCCCGCGGCAGCCGAGCAGTACGAGGGGGCTGTCGGGGACTCTAACTTCCTCGTCACCTCCGAGATCCCCGACGAGGATGAGCCTCTACCGCTCGTCTTCATCATGAGCAAGAGAGGCCTCGTCAGGGACTCCAGTCCGACCTCCCCGTCACGACGGAGGACGACGCGGGTAACCACGGGCGCGGCAGCCACCGTGAGGACATATGGCTAGCACTAGCCTCTTCTCCTCCGAATTCGACCGGATCGACGAGGAGCACCTCGAACCGGAGGTACGCTGCGCGATCTCGGAGCTGAGGGAGGCCTACCCGGGGGAAGCCGTCGAGCCCCTGGGCGACGAAGGGCGGGTGGCATTGCCCCTTAACGTGGCGGTGGACCTGCCGAGCAGGGGGCCGGTTGGCGGGGTGGACGTCCGCGAGACGGAACCCGTCCTCCTGGTCCTCGACCGCCGACTTTACCCGTACAAGGCCCCCGCTGTCTTTTCGGACCGCCGCGATTTCCCTGGCGCGCGCCTCTCGCACCTGAACCCCGGGCCACCCGGTGCTGCGGCCAACTTCTGCCTGCATCGGGGGAGTCTCGACGACTGGTTCGCCGAGCACTCGATCGTGGAGTTCGTCGAGCGGGTGCGAGGGTGGTTGCGTGACGCGGCGATGGACAACCTCATGCGCGAGGAGGATGGCTTCGAGCCCACGAGGGCGAGCCCCGTGGTAGGGTTCGCCGTCTACGATCCTGCAGTGCTGACAGGCTTCGTCGAAGAGCGGTGGCGTGAGAGCGGCGAGGGCGGATTCGCCTTCCTCTGGCACGAATACCTGCGGGACCCAGACGACCCCAGGGCGGGCGCGGACGCAGGTGCATTGCGCCTCGTCGCCCCGCTGCCCCTCGAAGTGCTGCTCCCGCCCCAGGACGAACTGACCCGCCTAGCCAACGGTATCAACAACCGGGGCTCGCGGTGGGAGGACAGGCTAATCGGTATCTTTGCGTGGCCTCCGCAAAACCGCGTGTGCGGCGAGTACTTCGCGGAACTGCCCGATCGGCTGTCGTCCCTCTTGGCTTGGGCGAAGGGTATTGGCCTGCCGCTCAGGCGCGGTGTCGACGAGCACGTTTCCAAACAGCTACGGTTCACCACGGGTCCGAAGGGCGTTCAGGAAGCGACGTGGGTGCCGGTCACGTTGGCGATCCCCAGGCCGAGGAGGCTCATAGGCACGAACACGACGCTCGAGCTGCTCGACTTCGTCGTGAGGGCAGGGGACAGGATCCGGCCCGACAACGGGAGCTGGAGCACAAAGGCCGGGGTGGCGCGCCTCGGGCACCGCACCCCACTCACGCTGAAGACCGCCAGGGAGATCTCCTCCCAAGCCCTGGACGCCGATCTCGGCAAGCTGCTTTTCTTCGGTTGCGGTGCAGTGGGCTCGAAGCTTGTCCTCCACCTGGCCAGGAGTGGACAGGGGAGGATGACCTTCGTGGACGAGGCCCCGCTCTCACCGCACAACACGGTGCGCCATGGGCTCTCCTTCGAGGGCGTGGGTAAGAACAAGGCGCAAGCGCTGAAGGAGAGTATCGAAGGTATGTTCTACGCCGACGACGGTACCGAACTGGTGGCGGTAAACGGCTCGGCGCTCTCCGTACTGCAGGGCGATCGGAAGAGCATCCTCAACGAGCACTCCTGGTTGATCGACGCGACCGCCTCCTCCGCGCTGCTGGACGCCGTCTCCCAAGCCGAACTCCCGGAGGGCCTCTCCTGCTGCAGGGTCGAGATCGCCGCCGAGGGCCGGCTTGGTTTCCTGACCGTGGAGGGCTCCGGCCGTAACCCGCGGTTGGACGACCTGAGGGCGGCACTCTTCGACGCGGCGGTCGAAGATGAGGATCTATCCCGGTGGCTGCGCGAGAACCGAAAGCGGCGGGAACGGGACTTCGGAGCCGTGCTGGAGGAGATAGACGTCGGGCTCAGTTGCAGCTCGGAGACGATGAGGCTCGCCGACGAGGACGTCTCGCTGCACGCAGCGGCGTTCTCCAGGGGCTTCAGGCATGCCGTCACCAAGGGCGCGGGAGCCGAGGGAGGCGTCATCCAGATCAGCAGGCTCGGGTCCGGCGGCGTCCCCTCCGCGAGCGTCGGCTGGTGCGCCGTGCCCCCCGTCAGCGTCCTACGGGCCAAGAACAACCCCGAGTGGGAGGTCCGGCTCAAGGGTGGCCTGGAGCGGGACCTTCTCGCTCTGCTCGAAGAGGCCGCGCCCGCCGAGACCGGGGGGCTGTTGGTCGGGTTCGTGAGCCAGAAGACCAAGACGGTGTACGTCACCCGCGCCCTGCCCGCCCCGCCGGACAGCGTCGGCGGCCCCGGGCGGTTCGTCAGGGGCGTCGCGGAGGTCCCTGAGGAACTCTCCCGCATCGCGGAGCGCACAGGCGGCATCTTGCACTATGTTGGGGACTGGCACAGCCACCCTGGGGGTGGCCCGGGACTCAGCCGCACGGACGAGCGGACGGCCGCCGACCTCCAGCGCGACCTCGGCGGTGTTCCCCTGCCGGCACACCTGCTCGTAGCCACGGATGGGGGGCTGCACCCGTACGTCTTCCCGGAGTAAGGAGGGTCCTTCAATGGATTGGCTGGATCAATACGAAATCCGGGCAAGGATAGCCCCAACCTTCGTCATGCTCTTGCCCCTTATCTTGGCGCTGTTGTTCGTTGTTCTCGGCCTGTTCGGCGCCGTACCCGCCTCGCTCGGCAGCTTGGGTGGCGTCGCGGTGCTGGCCCTGATCGTGTCCTACGCCTTCTCTTTCTGGCCGCAGCACCTCGGCAAGGAGAAACAAGACGAGCTCTGGGTCAAATGGGGCGGGGCGCCCACGACCCGAATGTTGCGCTGGCGCGACCGAACGCTCGACCGTGAGACGAAGCGCCGCATGCGCGCGAGGGCGCAGCAGGTCTCGGGCGTCACGCTGCTTTCCGAGAAAGAAGAGGAAAAGGCTCCGGAAGAGGCAGACGAGCGTATCGAGCAGGCCGTAGATCGAGTGAGAGAGGTCATGCGCCGGGAAGACACCGACGGCCTTTGGAGCAGGCACAACGCCGAGTACGGCTTTTGCCGGAACCTGTTGGGCGGCCGGGTTTTGTGGGTGGCCTCGCCCGTGCTAGGCGCCCTGGTCTGCGCCGGTTTCTGGTACTTCCACGAGAAGAACGGCTTCTTCGTGGCAGGGTTCGTGTCATCGGTGGCGTTTGTCGTGATCGCTCTTGTCTCCGGCTGGTACCTATTGCCTCGGTTTACCGAGAAGGCCGCTGACCGGTACGCCAAGAGCATGTTGGGTTCTTTCCTGGCGCACTCGGACGGCGAAGCGCGTTAGCAATATCGGATACACCAGATTTGGCCACGGGGAAAGGAGAACCGAGCGATGATGACGCAAGAAGAACTGGGCAAGAGGCTGCGCCGAGCACGAGAGCGTGCCAGGTTGACGCAAGAGGAAGCGGGTCGTGCCTTGGGTTTGGACGACACGGCCGTAGCGAAGATGGAGCGCGGGAGGCGGGGGGTGGGGGCGCTAGAGCTGAAACGCCTCGCCTCCCTGTACGGCGTCGCCGTGGAGGACCTGCTGGCAGACCCCTTGTCCGAAGGGCAGGTTCCGCTCGAGATCGCCATGCGCTCCGTCGAGGCGCTCAACCCCAAGATGGAAGCGATGAAGCGCCAGATGCAGCGCGTGGTCTCCGACGACCGATGGTTGCGGGAGGGTGAGGGGGACACGGGCGGCGCTTGGGAGCCGCTGGCCTCGGAAATACCGCACGACCTGCCGGACTACGAGCGCGGGTATCAGGCCGCGGAGCTTTTCCGCGAGCGCTATGAGCTCGGCGACTCCCCGATACCGGACCTCGCTATGCTCGCGGACGAGGTGGGGGTGGTCGTCGCGCGGCTACCCCTCGGCGACACGGGGGCGCCGGACGGGTGCTCCGCCATAGACCCCGAGACCGGCGCCGCCTACATCCTTATAAACAGCGACAAGAGTCGCGTCCGTCGGCGGTTCACCGTAGCCCACGAGTTGGGGCACCTTGTCATGGGACACCTGCGCGGTGGGCAGGTAGTGATCGACGAGACCCTGAATGAGCGGGCGCCGCAGGAACGGGAGGCCAACGCCTTCGCGGCCGGACTCTTGATGCCAAAGAGTGGCGTCCGGGGGGCGGTGGACCGCCTCAGGAAACGGCTCGGCGAGAACGACCCGGTGGGTTGGATCGTGTGGCTTGCGGACTCCTTCGGCGTCAGCGAGGAGGCGGCAGCCTACAGGCTGGTCAACCTCGGCCTCGCCCGGATCATAGGCGGGGATACCAGGGAGGCCGTCAGGGGCATGGTCGAGGACCGGGAAGGTCTGCTCCAAGCCAGGGTACGTCTGGGGCTCTCGCTCGCTACGCGGGACTCCGACCGGGGCGTAACCGAGGTCGGGCCGTCCATGAGGGCACGCGTGGCCCGCGCACTCGAAGCAGGGGCCATCTCCGTGGATGGGGCCGCCGGCATGCTGCACCTCTCGCCTGAGGGAACCTACCGCTGGGTGGCCGAGTCCGGCATCCGCCTGGGGGCGGCCGAAGCCCCGCTGTAAGTGCTGGCAGGGATCGACACCAACGTGCTCATAGACGTCCGACTGCTGGGCATGGAGCCCATCCTCGCGCGTGTGCTCGAAGGCGAGGGGTGGACCACGGCGTTCGTGGACCGAGAGTTTGAGGATCCTCTCGGCGAAACGGGAGGGTTCGTCGGCCGCCTGTTCCCTTTCCTGGAGATCGACCCCGTGGACGCCCGGCTACTTCCCAGGATTGAACGAGACCAGATAGCCATAACGGGGCGGCAAAGAGCGGCGGCGGGCGGTGCCGCCGGCGAGGCCAGCCTGGTACACGTCGCTCTGATGGCCAGGCCCGGCTCCATCATCCTCAGCAACGACTCCCACGCCGTGGGGCTCGGGCGGAGGTACGGCCTCTCGGTACGCGGAACGCTCTTCCTTATGCACCGCGCCTTCGCCGCAGGGCTTACCTCGTCGGAGGAGGCTTGGGAAAACTACGAGGCGTTGAAGAGCAGGGGACGTCGCCCGCCGGCGCTGACCAGCTCTCAGCTGGATTTCTACCTAAGGACCGGGCAGGATCCCAGGCGATGAGGGGCGCCACTCCAGACTCACAAAACCGGAGACGGAGCGGGCCGAAACAGCAGAAACGATGCGACAGCGGTCGAACCCGAACTTCCGGCGCCAGAAGCCCGACGACGAACCGCAAAAGCTCCGGCGATCGTCATCGCAGGCAAGCACCTGCCTGCTTTCAATACTTCGAAGGTCCCGGCATCGAGACCTTCTCGACCCGCTCTACGCCTTCCCGGAAATACTCCGAAGGGCCTACCTGCAGGCATTGAATCCCCGGATAATCTTAAGCAAAAACCCCGCCCCTTCAGCCTCCTTCGGCCCGAAAGAAACCCCTCAAGTAAGCGGGAAGCACACCTTTACCTGTGTAAGGTTATAGCGATAAGTGATACGGTTTCCGGTTGTAGACTGTGCGTATGCCGAAGAGACTCAAGCTGC
>JADDPV010000252.1 GCA_016781705.1 Rubrobacter sp. | reverse complement strand
GATGCCCCGTTCGGTGCGGAGAGCTGGCCCGCGGTTGCCACGGACAGGCCACTCGTTGCCCGATGGGGCAGATCATGCTCTCCCACGACAGGCTCACGTTGTGGTTCTCTCCCGAGGAGTTCGAGCAGTGCTGCAAGCTCGTAGACACGGCCCGCAAGCGGCTCGCCGACGCTGAGCCCCTGCCGGCACTGGGAAAGCCCTTCGCGCCGCCGCGCCAAGATCTTCTCAGCACGAACTGACCCATCCCTCGGCAAAGGTGCCCGTCGGTCCGCTTCTCGCCCCACAAAGTTTCTGACGGTAAGCCGTGCGGTTGTGCTTGGACCCACCGTCTCCTCTCACACGCCTCTTGCCGTTGCTCGATGATACCGGGGCTCTCCGGCTATTGTGGAGCGGCGCGGCGCGCGTAACGCGCTGGCCACGCTCTTGAGCCGGATCCACGTGGACTCGGATGGACTCGCGGTCAAGGCCGAGGCCGAGGGGCCGGAGGAGCGCTCCTTCTCGTGCTTCGTTTCCGGCCTCGAGGAGGGCCGCGTGACCGGTGTCCTGGCGGCCCTCCTCGCGGAAAGGCTATGCGTCTCCCAGTACCTCGACACAGGCGTCTTCCATATAGACCAGCCCTTCGACCCGGTCCGATTCCTGCAGCGCGTAGCCGGCCACACGGCCTCACGGTCGGCCCCGGTCCGCCCACCTTCGTAACGGAAATCATACCGGTAAGGTGATCCGCCTCGTAACCTCGCCGCAACGACGCCTACGCATCGTTCCTATCCGAAGTGGGCGGGCAAGAAGAGGTGACGACCGCGCAGCGCCGGGAGATCCTCGGCATCAACTCTCAGGATCCCCTCGAGGCCAGGTATGCGCTCGCCCCGCCGCTCAGCCTGCGGGACCGGGACGAGGAGGTGGAGAGAATCGTCCAAACCTATCGATCCGTCCGGCGCCCCAACCTATCCTACGTCCATGCCTCCTCGAAAATCTTCGGGTCTTCCGCGTGGAGACCGTACGCCGCTAGGACCATGCCTCCGCGGAAGCGCACGGCCCCCGTGTGATCGAGATCAGTGATCGAGGTCACCCCGGTGCCGCATCTTCCGCTTTCCATATTGACAATGATTGTCATTTTCAAATATGTTGCTCGCGTTCGTAAGTGATGGGGCCGATCGGCCCCGCGAGAGGAGATGGGAAGATGAAGAAGACGCTTGTGGCAGCGGTTATGCTGGCCGCGATGCTGGTGGTGGCGATGCCGGCCTTCGCTCAGGGCGGCTCGGCGAGTGGCGGGGGTTCGGCCAGTGGGGGCGGGTCCGTCTCGGCTCAGCCCGCGGCTCCGGCTGCTCCGGCCCCGGCTCCTGCTGCCCCGGCCCAGTACGAGGCTCCGGCGGCGCCCGTTCAGGAGGCGGCTCCGGTCGAGCAGTACGCGGCTCCGGTCCAGCAGGCGCCGCTCCCGTCCACCGGCGGCGTTTCGCCGTTGGCTCTGACCTCCGTGGCGCTAGCTTCCGTGGCCGTGCTCGCCCTGGTCGCGATGCGGCGTCGGGCCTAGGATAGGCTGTTCGGACCTTTTTCGGGCGGGGCTTTCGGGTCCCGCCCTTCTTCGGGACCGGCTGGATAGGAGAATCTGGTGAACAAGGTGTTGGTTACGGGGGCTGCGGGGTTTATAGGCTCGCACCTCGTGGATCGGTTGCTGGAGGCGGGGTACGAAGTCGCGGGGCTCGACTGCTTCACCGACTACTACTCGCCGGGGGCGAAACGGCGAAACCTCTCGCGGGCCCTCGCCCGAGAGCGGTTCACCCTGATCGAGGGCGACCTCCTGCACCTGGACCTCGACGGCACCTTGGACGGGGTGGAGGGGGTGGCGCATCTGGCCGGAGAGCCCGGCGTGCGGTCCAGCTGGGGGGAGAGGTTCCCGACCTACCTGGAGCGCAACGTGCAGACCACGCAGAGGCTGCTCGAGGCGGCCTCGCGGGGAGGGCTGGGGCGCTTCGTGTACGCATCTTCCTCCTCCATCTACGGGTCGAGCGACGGGGGCCCGGTGAGCGAGGCCGGCGCCCTCAGGCCCGCCTCGCCTTACGGCATGAGCAAGGTCGCGGCGGAGGAGGTGATCGGCCTGTACGCGAGGGAGAGGGGGGTGCCCTCGACGCTGCTGCGCTACTTCACCGTCTACGGTCCGCGCCAGCGGCCGGAGATGGCCCTATCGCGCTTTATCTCCGCGATTTTGTCCGGGGAGCCCGTCGAGATCTTTGGTGATGGCGAGCAGGCGCGCGAGATGACCTACGTCGCGGACGTCGTCGAGGCGACCGTCGCGGCCCTCGAGGCGGAGCCGAAGGAGAGGGTGCGGGCGTACAACGTCGGTGGGGGGACTCGCACGACGGTCGGGAGCCTCGTAAACCTCGTTGGAGGGGCGATCGGGGAGAGGCCCGAGGCGCGCTACTGCCCGCCCGTCCCCGGAGACGTGCGCTCCACGTGGGCCGACCTCGAGCGTTCGAGGCGGGAGCTCGGCTACAACCCCCGGGTCTCGCTCGAGGAGGGCGTGGAGGAGCAGGTGCGCTGGGCGCTCGTCGAGCGTCGGTCCCTCGCCCGGGTTTAGCCCCGGGTGATCGAGACCGTACTCAAACTTCTCGTGCCGGTCGCGCTCTACCTGCCGGGGCACTTCCTGGGCGGCTCGCTTGCGCGCAAGGGCGACGGCTGGGCCGAGCTTGCGCTGCTGCGCCTCTCCTGCGCCGTCGCCGTCGCCACGCCCGTCCTGCTGGCCCTGGCCCTGCTCGGGTGGTTCAGGGCATCCATCCTGCTGGGATTTTTCGCGGCGTCTGCCATCGCTGCCTGGGCGCTGGCGCGGAGGGGGGAACACCCGGGCCGGCGCCCTTTCGAGCGGTGGGACCTCGCCCTTTACGCGCTCGTGGTCGCGAGCTTCTCGCTTTATGTCAACCCGGCGGAGTACGTGCTAAAGGACCGAGATCCGGGGGTCTACGTGGCGGTGGCGGCGAAGCTCGCGCGTACCGGGGAACTCCTTACTCGTGACCCCCTGGTCGGCGCGGTCTCGTCTTTCCACGATTTCGCGGACGGGGCCAAGCACTCTGGCTTCTTTATCCGGGGGGGCGACCTTCTGGTGCCGCAGTTCTTCCCCGGATCTTTCGTCTTCCTCGGGCTCGGCAACCTGTTGGGCGGCACCTGGGGCGGACTGTACGTGGTGCCCATCTTCGGGGCCTTGGCGGTAGGCATGGCTTTCTTGCTCGGATCTGAGTTGTTCGGGCGGTGGGCGGGCCTCTTAGGGGCGGCGCTTCTGGCGACGAGCTACACTCAGGTCTGGTGGTCTCGTTACCCCTCGAGCGAGGTGTTGACGCAGTTCTTTATCCTGGCGGGGCTGTGGCTCGCCGCCCGCTTCGTGCGGGGCGGCGGCGCGGCGACAGGGTTGGTGGCGGGTCTGCTCTTCGGCGGAGCGATGCTGGTGCGGGTGGACGCTTTTCTGGCCCTGATCGCCATCCTGGCTCTCATCGCGTACGATCTCCTCCTCGGGCGTCCGCTGCTGCGGTGGGCGTACGTGTGCGTCCCGCCGCTGCTCCTGGGCGGAGGGGCTCTACTCTACCTGTGGACCATCGGGGACCGTTACCTGAACATCATCGAGGACCTTCACGTCCCGACCGGGACCCTGCGTCTCTCCGTTTATGCCCTGGGTGTCTCGCTGCTCCTGGCGTTCGCCACCTGGTTCGCGCGCAGGTGGGGGAGGGTCGGCATCGAGGGCTTGCTATGGACCCGCGGGCGAAGCTTCGCCCTCCTCGCGGCTCTCGCCGTCTCCGGAGCGGCGGTGTGGGCATACTTCGTGATGCCGGAGCCCTGGTCGGGGCTGCCCGAGTACTGGGGCGGGGGCGAGGATCCTATGGCAGAGTTCCATGCCTACGATCGGCAGGTCGTCGTGAGGATGGTGTGGTTTATCACCCCCGCCGTGGCGCTCCTGGGAATGGCGGGTTTTCTGATCACGTCTTACCGGCTCGACCGGGCACGTGCCCTCTTTCTGGGGGCGGTTCTGGCGTTCGGGGTCCTGTACGTCGCCCTGCCGAACGTGGCACCCGACCTGCCCTGGGCTACCCGCAGGTTCGTGCCGGTCGTTTTCCCCGGGGTGAGCCTCCTTGCAGGGTACGCGGTGGCGGAGGCAGGGAGAGCCATCGGGAGGGCGTGGGATGCGCGGGCCGGGGCCGCTCTCGCGACGGCGTTGGCTACCGTCGCGCTTGGGTGGACTGTGTACGTGGCCTGGCCCGTCTATGGCGCGCGGGAGCTCGCAGGGGCCATGGAGGGGATCGACGGTCTAGAGGAAGCGCTGCCTCCATCCCGGGTGATCTACTTCGAGACGCCCGCCGACGACTACGCCGCTACCCTGGACTACCTCTACGGGCGACCGGTCCTGGTGTATTACAGGGATCAGCTCCAGAAGGAGATGTCGAACCTTCGCGAGGCCGGGCTGCTGGAGGACGCCACCTTCGTGACGGTGGAAGAGTGGCCCAAGCCCGTCTTCCCGGGCCTGAAGCTGCGCAAGGTCGGCGAGGAGAGGGTGAGCTTCCTCCGGCTCGAGGATGGGTTCAAGGAGGTGCCGCGGGAGGTGTACGTGGAGCAGCAGGGGTTCAAGATTTTCGAGTTGGAGGTGAGGTGAAGAGGCGGCTTGCGCTGGTTTTTGGCGGGCTCGGACTGCTGCTCGCGCTCGCCTTCGCGTTAGCGGGGGTAGACCTGCGGGGGGCTTGGGAGTACGCGGCGGATCACCCCGTCGAAGTAGCGCTCGCCGCCGCGGCCTACACCGCGGCGTTCGTGTTCAGGGCGGCGTCATGGCGCCCGCTGATCGGCGCTCCGATCCAGCTTCCGAAGCTCTTCAACCTACTCATGGGCGCCCTGTTCCTCAACCACGCTGCCCCGGCCAAGGCGGGCGACCTCGCCCGCATGTACGCCCTCTCCCGCCGGATTCCCGCCGGGCGCGCCGTCGCGAGCGTCGTGTTGAGCAGGATCGTGGACCTCGTGGGCCTGCTCGCGGTGCTCGCGGGGGCGTGGGCCCTCGCCGGTGCCGGGGGGTGGGGGAGGCTTCTTCTCCCCGCCCTGGTCGTCGCCGGTGCGGTCGGGGGCCTGTTCCTGCTCTCCCGCCTGCGGCTGCCCGACTTCCTGGGCGCCCGGTTTGGCGCCGTTGAGCGGATCTTGAGCCGCGCGCGTGAGGCGCTCGGGGAGACCAGCCGGAGCGCCCTGCTCTGGGCGTTCGTGCTCGCGGTGCCGGCATGGGTGCTGGAGGCCGGTATCCTCTACGTCGTGGGGCGAGGGCTCGGGCTGGGGCTCTCCCCGGCGGAGGTCGTGGCCGCGACCTGCTTCGCGGTGCTCGTCGCGGCCGTGCCGCTCGCACCCGGGGCCCTGGGGACTTACGAGGCCGGGATGGTCGCCATCCTGCTGGCGTTCGGTGTCTCCGCCGAGCCCGCATTCGCCGCCGCCGTCGTCACGCACGCGATGAAGTTTTTGTACGCATTCGCAGCCGCGCCCTTTGCTTTCGGGGAAGGACTTGCGGCGCTGGAGAAAGGAAAGGTGAGGCCCGATGAAGCCCGCTTCTAAGTTCGAGATCATCGCTGCCCGGTGTTGGAACGTCCTTAACGAGGGCAAGTCGTTCCACCCCGTCTTCGTCCTCGGGACGTTTCTGCTGCTACATCTCTGGAACCTGCTCGACGGCGGGTTCTGGGGCCGCGCCCTACCGGCGCTGGCGCTCACGGCGCCCCTCGTCGTCCTCTTCGTCCGCTACGACTTCCCGCTGAAGCTCCGTCGCGCGCTGCTCGTGTTCCTCGCGGTGTTCCTATTGCTTTTCCGGTTCGTGGACCTCGCGGCGCTCGGGCTCGTCCTCGGCTTGTATATCTTCTTCACGGTCTTCTTCTGGGGGACGTTCTACTACCACTTGAGGACCGGGGCGCCGAAGACGAACTTCGTCCGCTTCTGGAAGCTCGTCTTCGAGAACCCGGACTCGACAAGCGGCAACTTCCAGGAGCAGGTGCCGAAAGCCCTTCTCGCGCTCTTCACGCTGGAGTATCTCGTCGCCGAACCCTTGGGCCTCGATCGGGCCCTGCTCGTCCTCGGCTTCACCTTCCTGATCGCCATCGCGTCGTACCTCGTCCACAAGCTGTTCTTCAACTGGAAGCCTGTTTACCCGTCGGAGCCCACGCGGGAGGTGAACGAGGACGGACCGTTGGCGAAGCGCGTCATCGTGGTGGTTATCGACGGCTGCCGCCTCGACCGCTTCAAGATGGCTCAGAAGCCTTACCTGGACGCGATGATGGCTCGGGGGACGGTCTACGAGAGCGTCGAGACGACGTATCCGGCGCGGACGGTCGTCTGCTTCTCGTCGATGTTCACGGGGGCGTCGCCGGAGAAACATGGGATACGGTCGAACCTCGTCCTCAAGCTCGGGCTCAAGGTCGAGAGCATTTTCGACGTCTTGAGAAGACACGGGAAGGTCGGGCGGCTCGTGGGCATCGCGCACCTCATAGACTCCTTCGGGGACGACGTGGCGAGCGTGACGAGCGTGGCGCACAACGACAAGATCGACCAGAACCTCATCGCCGCCGCCCGGCGCGAGCTCCACGAGCACGACCCGGAGCTCC
>JADDPV010000156.1 GCA_016781705.1 Rubrobacter sp. | reverse complement strand
TACCGGCTCGCCGCCCGCGTCATCCCGGCGACGCGCCGCAAGAGCTAGATATAGAAGAGTAGATTAGGATTTGCCTCTCTTCTGGCGTCTCGTCACCGACATCCTGAGGTCCATCCTCCAGGAGCGCCGCACTGATTAGAAGCCGCTGTACGCGGCGCGGGTTCCCATCGTCAGGAACGGCAAGCGTCTCGCAGGTAGCATAGCGCGATGCGGTCCCGCTCCGCAGGCAGCCCGGCGACCACATGTGGCTGAGGACTGCACCAGGCGACGAAGCGGTCACGGCGAACAGAAGGGAGAAGGCGTGCACGATTCCGAGAGGTCCGAGCGGCTGGCAAGAGTGTACTCGGCGCGGAACAATCAGGAGTTGGCGGAGGGCTACGACGAATGGTCGCAGGAATACGAAGGGGACATGATAAGCCTCGGTTACGCGACCCCCGCGGTCGCGGCCGGGTTCATGGGCCGCTACGTGCCACCCGACGGGACCATACTGGACGCTGGAGTGGGTACCGGGATCCTCGGCGACACTCTGAAGGTGCTCGGTTACGAGGATCTGGTAGGCATAGACCTCTCCGAAGGTATGCTCGAAAAGGCGCGTGAGAAGGGCGCTTATCGTGAGCTACACCGCATGGTGCTCGGTGAAAGGCTGAGTTTCGACGACGACCGCTTCGCCGCCACCATTTCCGTGGGGGTCTTCACCACCGGCCACGCCCCGCCCGAGTCGTTCGATGAGCTTGTGAGGGTCGTCAGGAGCGGAGGTTGGGCAATCTTCAGCGTGCGGGATGACGTATACCGGGACGAAGGCTTCCAGGAGAAGCAAGAATCACTCGAGAAAGAGGGGAAATGGAGGCTGGCGCAGATGAGCGACGCGTTCCAGCCATTCCCCACCGGAGAGACGTCGCACATGAACCTCGTCTTCGCGTACCAGATAAGCTGAACCTTCCGGCATTCGACCTTCCCGAGGGACGCGGGCTGGGATGAGGAACTCTCAAGGCGCACGCCGCGGGACATACACAAACCCGCGGAAGCCGTAGTCTTCGATTGCGATGGGCTATCGCTGGACACGGAAGATCTGTGGCTGCAAGCGGAGTCGGCCTTGTTCTCCGAGCATGGGTGCGAGCACACGCCGCGAAGCAGGGAGGCGGTGATGGGCGCGAGACTGGACGATCTGGATCAGTACTAACGCACATCACCGCTGTAGGGCTCTGGGGCTCGTGCGCGACCTGAAGGGCCGACGGGACCACACGCCGCTGGGCATCGCCTCCAACTCGCCGCGCGCTCTGGTGGAGGAGGCGATGGAGACTGCGGGTCTGGGCGCCGCGTTCGACGTCGTGCTCGGGTCCGACAACGTGGGTAAGCCTCAAGCCGAACCCGGAGGTCTATCTTCGCTGCCGCGTGCTCCTCGGCGCCCGTCCATCCCCCAGCGTCGCCCTGGAAGACTCCCTACCGGGCGGTGGCGGCGCGAGCGTTATGCTACGCGGTCCCCTCCCAAGGGATACGCAGCACGAAGCTCTCGCCCCCGGCCTCGACCCTGTAGTTCATGTTCGTGAGGCCGCCAGAAGATCGGGAGACGCCTCCTCCGATCCAACACCCTCGAAGATCGGTATACACCGCAGGGCGGCGGAGAGTTGCTCGTGCAGGTCGCTCCTTTTGTTGGGGGAGTAGTCGGCCCCGGGGAAGCAGGATGCGTCCTTCATAGTCTCGGGGCCGACTACCCCTTTCGTTGGCCTCAACAGGCCGAGGTGAACGAGCCTAATCCTCCGGAATCTCGTCGTAGACCATCTTGAGGTCCATACCCTGGGAGCGGCGGAACAGCCTGAAGCCCACATACAGGGCGAGTGCCACGCCGTAGAGCACGAGCATGTAGACCAGGGACTGCCCGTTGTTGATCCCGTAGGTGCTGTCGGCGAGCCACTTGTACAGGCAGAACGCCAGGAACAGGGCGAAGGCGACCGCGGAGACCGTGATCAGGGGCACCCCCAGGATTTTGTAGCGGGCTATGGGGGAGGCGTTGTAGATGTCGGGCTTGCGCCACGGCAGGATGGCCGCCGCGACCGCCGAGCCGAAGAACGTCATCGCGATGACGAGCGTGGCGTCCAGAGTGTAGGTTGCGAAGCTCTCCCCAAACGCGTAGAAGTAGCTGATGGGGATGGAGGGGATCAGCATGAGCAGCAGGGCGACGTAGGGGACGCCGCTGCTGGAGGTCTTCGAGACCCACTCGGGCAAGACGCGGTCGAAGGCCGTGGCGAAGACGACGCGCGTGGACGACAGGAAGACCGACCCGACCCAACCGAAGAACCACAGCGCGAGGAGTAACACCAGGATCGCCTGCAATATGGGACTATCGAAGAAGAAGGCCGCCAGGAGCCCCGGGTAGGGCCACACCGCGACCGGTGCACCCTCCGCCCCCGACCAGTAGGCGTTGTTCGCCGCGTAGTAGAAGTCCCAGCCGAACGTCTTGGCGAAGAGCGCGAGCATGACCGCCGCCACCAGCGAGGTCGCCAGCAGGGCGCCGCCCATCGCGTAGATGTTCCGGCGGAAGTCGGAGGCCCCCCTCACCTCGCCGTACAGCGTCGCGCCCCAGTTCGACCACAAGTTGAAGAACACGATCAGCGGGATCAAGAGCAGCGTCGGGCCGAGGGCTAGAGAAGCCGGGCCGGCGTTCTCGACGCTGCCGGCCTCTAGGGTCTGCTGGTAAGCATTGCCCTCGGCGCCGAAGAGCTCCCCCGCCTGGGAGTTGAAGGCCGCGATGAAGCTTTCGTTCGAGTTGACGAGCAGGAGGACGAGCAGGACCGCCAGCCCCAGGAGGCCGCCGTAGAAGCAGAACTTCTGGATGCGGGCGTAGGCGCGCATCCCGAGCGAGATGTACAGCGAGGCCAGGACCGCGACGACCATCGAGGCGGTGAAGACGCCGGCGGGTCCGCCGAAAAAGGCGGCCACCCCGTCCAGCCGCAGGATGGTGGCGAGCGGTACCAGGACCTCGACGTTCAGGATATTCGCGTAGATCGGCACCCAGTGCCACAGGATGAACCACCAGCCCGTCACCGCCAGCACGAAGCCGACACCGCCCCCGAGCACGCGGCTCATCCACACGTAATCGCCGCCCGCGCGCGGCATCACCGCGATCAGGGACGCGTAAGTGATGGCCTGGAAGACCAGGTACGCCCCCGAGAGGAGGACCGCCAGGATGAGCGAGCCCTCCGGGATGAACGGGGCGTAGGAGAAGATAAAGAGCCCCAGGGTTATCAGGTTGATCGCGAACGCCGCGTAGATGAAGCCGTCCCACACCGACCAGCCCCGCAATAGCCCCGTGGCTTTTCGCTGAAACAGGTCTCCCGAACCCGCAGTGGGGTTGCTTGCCATCTCTCTCTTCCTCCTTATCCGCTCGTCAGCACAAACCGCTTGACCTTGCCCTTGCCGTCCAAATTGACCACCGCGCCCAGCAACTGCCCCTGCTCGTAGGAGCTGCCGGGGTTGATGGCCAGCGTGCGCCCGATGCGCGTGTTGCCCCTCGCCTCGTGTATGTGCCCGTGCAGGGAGAGAGCCGGCTGCCCCTCCTCTATGGCCTCCCGCACGGCCTTCGAGCCGACGGGAACCATCGAGCGCCCCCCGTGCTTGGGGCGCAGGTCCTCGGTGAGCTCCGGCGCCTCGTCGAGGCCCGAGCCGTAAGGCGGGCAGTGGAAGTTGTAGATCACACGCTCCGGCGGGGCGGTGACCTGCGAGGTCATCTTGCGCAACCGTTTCAGGAGAACGTCCTCATCCTCTTCGCGGTACGTGTCCCAGGGGGTGCGGTTGGCCCAGCCGGTCGAGGCCATCTGGAAGCCGTTTCCGAACTCGACGACCTGGCCCTCCGCCAGCCTGACGCGTTTGGCGTTGGAGACGATCTCGTCCACCTCGAGCTGGTCATCGTTGCCGGGGCTGACGAAGCACTCGACGCCCTCCGGGAGCCGCTCGTCGGCCATCCGCATCCAGCGCTCGACGGTCTCGAGCATCTCCTTGTGGAAGAGCTCGTCCCTGAGCTTCCCGTCCGACTGCAGCTCGGCCAGCGTGTCCGGGTCGGTGCGGAACGGGTAGTAGCCGCGCCGCCTCACGGCGTCCTCGAACTCCTTCACCTCGTCTTCGTTCTGGAAGTCGTGGCGGTTCTCCAACAGAGACGCGCTCCAGCGCCCCGAGCCCTCCTCGACGATGGGCACTAGCGCCTTGCCCGTCATGTCGCCACCGAGGACCATCACGTCGGCCTCGTAGTGCTTGCTGGCGTTCAAGAACTTGCGCCAGCAGGTCTCCGAGCCGTGGATGTCGGTCGCGAAGTAGAGGCGTACTTCGGGCCCTCTGGAAAAGAGGCGAGAGATCATCGGGGTCCTCCTGTCATCACGGTCCTCCCTCCACTTCTTCGGGCAGGTCGTACCAGCGTTTGCGCTCCCCGATCTTGGAGCGCACCTTCCAGCCGAACGTCTTGGGTTCCTCCTCGATACGTCCTTGCAGCTTCTCGACGCGCTTCGCTACGCGCTGCCTGCCCTCTTCGGAGAGGGCGTAGCGTCCCAGGTGGCCGCGCAAGGAGTCGAGGTTGGCGGTGAAGGTGCGCCACAGGCCCCAGTCGGAGGCGCACAGCTCGGCGATTCGGGTGCTGTTTATAGAGTCGCCGTCCTCGTCCTCGACGGGGTGATCGTAGAGGAGCGCCAGGGCATCCCGGACGTCCTTTTCGTTGAGTTCGATGATCTGCAGCTTCGTCAGCAGGAGCTCCGCCAGGGGGACCGTGATGGGCTCCAGGGCGAGACGTTCGCCCAAGGGTATCGCGTGACACATCTTGAAGGATCCGACGAGGACATCCACCTGCCGGCCGTGCTCTTCGTCGAAGAACAGGAGCCGCTCCTTGCCGTAGATCGTGTTGAACCGCTTCTGGGGCGCGTAGCCCAACGCCTCGAAGAACCGCTGCGCGCCGGCCGACTTGCCCCTCGCCACGATCCAGTCCAGGTCCGCGTAGGGACGCTCGAACGCCGGGTGGAGACCGTTCTTCGCTCGCAGCCTGACCGCCACCCCGCCGAGCAACCGCAGCGCGAGCCCCTCGCGCTCCGCCTCCCCGGCGACGCGCAGGGCCTCCTCGGCCATGTCGGCCCGGATGTCGCTCAAGACTCCACCACCGGCACACGACGCCAGCCAACGCGCCCGCGAAAGAACCCCCCGCTATCTTTCACTTCCCCTCCCGAGCTCTGGTTCGAGTCAACGATGGGCGGCGGGACCGGCTCCACCCCGCCGCCTCTCCTCTCCCGTCGGGTCTCTCGTCTTCCCCCAGTCACCTAGCTCTGCTGCGCCCGCTTGGCGGCGTCCACCCACGGCTGGACGACGTCGCGGTTGTTCCCCACCCAGGTCCGGGCACCCCTGATCGGGTCGGCGTCGCTGTCCTGGATGACCTGCTCGAGGTCGTTGACCTGCTGCTCGGTCAGAACGAGTTCGTCCATGAACGCGTATGCCACCGGGTCGTCCCCCTGGAGGTCGTCGCGCACGATGGTCGAGAGCTCTGACGGCTTCGTCAGGTCGCCCAGACCCCCCTTGGGGTCCTCCAGATAGTTGAAGTCGTACTTTTGGTTCATCCAGTGCGGCGACCAGGCGACGAACGCGAACGGCTCCCGGGCGTTGTAGCGCTTGTCCACCTCGGCGAGCATGCCGGCCGTGGGGGCCTCGATCAGCTTCTGCTTCAGACCGTACCGTGGGATGACGTCCCGCGGTATGCGTTCCATGATCACCGCGCCCGGCTCGATGCCGATGATTTCGGTGACGTCGGTCTGGGCGAGCTGGTCTATGCTCCTGACGTCCTCCCCGCCGTCGGTCTTGACGTAGGTCGGAACAGCCATGCTGAACTTGGTCGTGCCCCTGAACCACGGGTCGAGGTGCTCGACATCGCCCTCGACCTCGCTCAGATAGTCCTCGTGGTTGGGCATCCACACGTCCTGGAAGGCGTCGAGGTCGTCGTTACCCACACCCTGGAACAACACGTCCACGTCCGCCGTCCGCAACTCCACGCGCTCGTAGCCGAGCTCCTCCTCCAGGAGCACCTTCGTCAGGTTCGAGACCGCGACGTTCTCGTCCCAGCCGATGTTGCCTATGGTGAGCGTCTTGTTCTCCGAGGAGCCACTACCGCCCCCACCGCAGCCCACCGCCAAAGCGCCCATCACGAGCGCCAGAACCACCGCCAACAGCTTCCCGCTCCTCACACCTTTCCTCACACTCTAACGACGGTGTCACGCAAGTTCTTAGACGCCACCACGTCCGGGCAGGAATCAAGCCCCACCACTCCGCTCTTGCCAGCCCCTCGGCTCGGGTTGACTCGTCAGGGTCTCCCGCCCGCGAGAGATGCATACGACCCACCCTACCCGGCCGCAGCGCCACATGATACTCGCCCCGACACGTCGATTCAATCATTCACCCAAGTGTTTACGTTAATCCCGGCATTTCGTTTCGCGGTGTTCTCGTTTCTCGTGGGTTGCCCGCATCTCGGACCGTTTTCGGTGGCCCGGGCAGGCTTCCGCAGCGGCGCGTCCGGCTTGGAAGGCTCCCTTGCGTGCGTTAAACTTCGCGTGTAATGCGCCTGTAGCTCAGGGGATAGAGCAGCGGTTTCCTAAACCGCGAGTCGGAGG
>JADDPV010000127.1 GCA_016781705.1 Rubrobacter sp. | reverse complement strand
CTGTTAGCCTTCTCCATTCAATGTCTGTAGGGGGCAACTCGGGTTAGCCTACAGAATGCTCGGCAGCGTCATGGACGCGGAGGACATCGTCCAGGAGGCGTTCGTGCGCTGGCGGCGGGCTTTTGGGGGGGAGGAGGTGCGCTCGCCCAGGGCCTACCTCTCCGCGGTGGTCACCCGGATGTGCATAGATCAGCTGCGCTCCGCGAAGGCCCGGCGCGAGGAGTACGTAGGGCCATGGCTGCCGGAGCCGCTGCCGACGGGACCGGCGCCCGACGTGGCCGAGAAGGCCGTCCTGGACGAGTCTCTCTCGATGGCTTTCCTGGTGCTGCTGGAGAGCCTCAGCCCCACTGAGCGGGCGGTGTTTCTGTTGCGCGAGGTCTTCGACTACGAGTACGAGGAGGTCTCGCGCCTGGTAGGCAAGAGCGAGGCGAACTGCCGCCAGATCGCGCGCCGCGCCCGTCGATCGGTCGCCGCGAGGCGTCCCCGCTTCGAGAGCTCGCCGGAGCAGGAGGAGCGCCTGATGGGGAGCTTCCTCGAGGCCTACTTTGATGGCGATATGGAGGGTCTACTCGCGCTGCTCTCGGAGGACATCACCCTCTGGTCGGACGGCGGCGGCAAGGTACGCGCGGCGCTCAATCCTATTCGCGGCTCCGACAAGGTAGCCCGGTTCCTCTTGAGGATACTCAGCAAGGCTTCGCCAGGACTCGTCGTTCGCCGGACCTGGATCAACGGCCAACCCGGCATCATCGGCTATTACGCGGACGGACGACCTCAGAGCGTAACTACGTTCGATCTCGCGCAGGAGCGTATCCAGGCCATCCGTATCCTGGTCAACCCGGAGAAACTCAAGAACGTACCCCCGTTGTCGTGAGATCCAGCGAGAAAAGGAGAATCAACATGGGGTTCGAAAAGCTACTCGCCTACGGCAAGACCTTTGCCCGTAGGCTGCCGCACTACCGCGAGAGCCCGGCTGACCTGCTACGTTTGCTGGTCAAGAGGCCCGCGATACTGGCGGCCGTGGGGACCTACGAGACCGCGCTGCTCGCAAGCAGCCGGACCGACAGCCGCCTCAAGGCGCTGGCCATACTCAAGGTTAGCTCGCTGGTCGGCTGCCCCTTCTGACTGGATATCGGCTCTGCCGTCGGCAGAGAACTGGGGGTGACCGAGGAGCAGCTTCGCGACCTGCCGCGTTACCGCGAGAGCCCGGTCTTCTCGGAAGAGGAGCGGACGGTGATCGAGCTGGCGGTGGAGATGTCCGAAACCCCGGTGGAGATACCGCCCGAGCTCCTGGACAAGCTGCGGCGGCGCCTCGACGAGGCCCAGCTGGTCGAGCTGGCCGCGGCCATCGCGTGGGAGAACTATCGGGCTCGTTTCAACCGCGTGTTCGGGGTGCGCCCGCTCGGCTTCTCCGAAGGTGCTTACTGTCTCTTGCCCGAGATGTCAAAGGAAGGGAACTCGAAATGAGGGTGCCGGAGGTTCTCGCCACCGGAGGGACCGGGGTGCTGGGCCGGCGGGTGGTGGAGCGTCTGCGTTCCGCGGGCGTCGAGGCGCGGGTCTTGAGCCGGAGCGGGCGGTCCGGCACGGTCCGGGGGATTTGCTCACGGGGGAGGGACTGGACCGGGCCGCACACGGCGCCGGCACGATAATCCACTGCGCCTCGGGCCCCTTCCGCAAGACCCGCCAGGTGGACGTCGAGGGAACAAAGCGTCTGCTCGAAGCCGCCACCAGGGCCGGCGTCTCGCACCTCGTCTACATCTCCATCGTCGGCATAGATCTCGTGCCGTCCTATCCTTACTACAGGATCAAGCAGGAAGCCGGGTGGGTCGTCGAGGGCTCCCCGGTCCCGCACACACTATCCTGCGGGCCACGCAGTTTCACGACCTCGTCCTGAAGGTGGTGCAGTTGCTGGACCGGTTGCTCGTGATGGTCGTACCTAACGGGTTTCTCGGACATCCGTAGACGCAGGAGAGGTCGCCGGCTGCCTGGTCGAGCTCGCGTTATCCGGGCTCGCGGGACGCGTCCAGGACGTGGGCGGGCCGGAGGTCCGGACGCTGACCGACGCCGCGCGCGGCTACTTCGAGGTCACAGGTCGCCAGCGGAGGCTGCTCGCTGTCCCGCTGCCTGGTAAGACGGCGCGCGTTCCGCGAGGGCGTGCTCACATGCCCGTAGAACGTTTACGGCAGGGACCGCTGGGAAGAGTTGCTGCGCGAAGCGAGAACGAAAGGGAAGAGGGCCTCGTGAAGAGAAACCGGCCACTACGGGGTGGGCTGCTGCTCCTGGCGGCGTCCTCGCTGACGGTCTGGCCGTGGGCCCTGCCCGCGCCGCGCGTCTTCTACGACTACTTCCCGCTCCCCGGCAGGGGTTGGATCTCTGCTCTCGGTCCCTACGACGAGCACCTCGTGCAGGTCTCGCTGGTCGTGTACCTCGTCTACGCCGCGCCGCACTTCGTCTTCCACCTCACGACGGCCCCACGCATTCTCTTTTTTGGGCGACAACCTCGCGCAACTCGTCGCTCTAGGGCTCCTGGTCCTCCTCCCGCTGCCCCTGCTCGTTGCCACGCGAGGAGAGGTTTCGAGGTGACCGGAGCCCGGCCGCCCCGAGCATGTGGGGTTCGGTAGAGCGGCGGCTGACCTGTCAAGACCTCCCGCGAGCGTAGCGGCGGCGGGCGAGACCGCCGAGGATGCCTAGAGGCGCGGAGATCAGGGCGGCGAGGGCGAAGATGAGGCCGAAGGCGCCGCCCTCGGCGAGCGGGGCGGCGGCGGTTGCGACGAGGCCGCTGCCCACGAAGAGGGCGGTGGCGAAAAAGGAGATAACGGTCGCCCGAGCCTCCGGCACGACCTCGGTCGCCCAGGTCTGCAGCGTCGAGTGCATGAACACGAACCCCCCGCCCACGAAAAAGGCCGTCAGGGAGATACCCGCCAGGCCCTGGCTCGAGGAGCCTGCCGCATAGCCCGCGGTGAGCAGCGCGCCGCCGGCGAAGATGAGGCCGGCCGGCCCCAACCGGTCGGCGACCCTCTTCAGGACCTGGGTCCAGCCCAGCGTGGCGGCACCGTACACCCCGACCGCGAGCCCCGAGGCGGCGGCGCTGTACCCTTCAGCCTCGACCGCGGGTGCCAGGTACGTGAAGAAACCCAGGATGACGCCACCCTCCACGAGCGCGACCAGCACGACCAACACCGCCCACGGCCGCCGCGCGACCAGCCCGAGGCTCGCCAGCGGCCCCGCCCCTTCACCCACCCCCTCCGGCTCGGGCAGCCGCCGGATGAGGAAGAGCCCCAGGAGGGCCGCCAGCACGACCGGCGCCGCGAACGCGAGCCTCCACAGCCCGAGGTACGCCGCGAACCCCGCCAGCGCCGTCGCCAGCGCGGTCGCCACCGCGCTCGTCGCCAACTGGTCGGCCAGCGCCTTCTGACGTACCTGAAGGGGTACCGTGTCCCCGATATACACGAGCGAGGCGGGGATGACCGCCGCGAAGAGACCGCCGGTCAGGGCCCTTGCGGCGACGAGCACCGCGAGGCTCGGGGCGAGTGCCGAGACGAGGCCCGGCACGAGCACCCCGACCAGTGTCAGACGCATCGTTCGCACCCGGCCGAGCCGATCAGAGAGCATCCCCCAGACCGGCTGCATCAGACCGTAGAGCAGGAAGTACAGGCTCGCCGCCGCCGCGACCTCCGCCAGCGGGACATCGAGATCTATCGCTATCGTCACCAGCATCGGCGCGACCGCGAAGCGGTCGAACGTGCTCAGGAACGCCGCCGCCCGCAAGAGCCCGAGCCGGCTTTCGAGCGACGGTTCCCCATTCGCCTGCGGCGCCGGCCGCGCTTTCCGGGTGCTCAGCGTCGATTCGTCAGGCGAGATAGGCTTGGCCGATGGTTAGAGGCGTTCACCCCGCCACGGTACGGGACTTCCCGCCCGATGACAAGAGCGCGCGGGGTAGCGACTCCGGATCCGGCGCTTCGTCTCGGCGAGAGAGCGGAGTCACGGAGGGGATCACCGAAGAGGAACCGCGCTCGCCGAAAGCCCAAAAACTAACAACCGTACAAATCATCTCTTCCGGTCCTGACCCTGGGTTGTCGCACCGGGTCAGACCGGCGGAAGAAGCCTCCCGCCGGTCCTCTTCGCGGGCGGCCGGCAGGGACGAAGCCACCGCGCCGCTGGCCGGCTCCTCAAGGTTCCTTTACGTGCCGGCGGCTTTCCGCTACAGTGGCGGCCATGGAGCAGGGCGCGATCTTCGGACGAACCTACGGGGGAAGATATTATTATCGATGCGCCCTTCGGCGGGGCGGGCCGTTCGTGCGGAGGCGTCCGGTGTAGCGCCTACGGCCCGGTAGACCGTCGAGGGGCAGCAGGGGCGAAGGCTCCTGCTTTTTGTTGCCTTCGGGGCTGCCCGCCGACGTATGGCGCGGCGATTACGATACGAGATCGGAGGAGACGAGGCTTATGTTTGTGGTGATGAGATCCGGCGGGTCCCGAGCGGCGGCGGAAGCGGTGCGCGACCGGGTGAGGGAGGCCGGTCTCGAGGCCGACGTCCTGGAAGGCGCCGGGCAGACTCTGGTAGTAAGCGTGGAGGGCGAGGCCCCTTCCGGCGTGGAGGCTTTGTTGGAGTCCATGCCCGGGGTGCGGGAGCTGGTGCGCGTCGGGGAGAGTGGGCCGCCCGAGACCCGTGACCTGCGCATCACGGCGACCCGGCCGCTGCTGCCGCCGGAGATCCTGCAAGAGCAGCTGCCGTTACCGGATGAGGGGGCGGAGGCAGTGAACCGGGCGCGCGGGGAGGTCGCCCGCGTCCTGGACGGGCGCGACGACAGGCTGATCGTGGTGGTCGGCCCCTGCTCCGTCCACGACCCGGCCGCCGCGCTCGACTACGCGCGGCGGCTGCGAGAGCTGAAGGAGGAGCTTGAGGAGGACCTCCTCGTCGTCATGCGGGTGTACTTCGAGAAGCCGCGGACGACGGTGGGGTGGAAGGGTCTGATCAACGACCCTCACCTCGACGGCAGCTTCGCCATCAACGACGGGCTGCACATGGCGCGCCGGCTGCTCCTGGACGTCGTCGCGCTCGGCCTCCCGGCGGGGTGCGAGTTTCTGGACCCCATTACCCCGCAGTTCTTCGCCGACGCCGTCACCTGGGGCGCCATCGGCGCGCGCACGACCGAGAGCCAGGTGCACCGCGAGCTGGCCTCGGGCCTCTCCATGCCGGTCGGATTCAAAAACGGCACGGGCGGGGGCGTCCGCATCGCCGTGGACGCCGTGCGCGCGGCGGCGTACCCGCACAGCTTCCTCGGCGTCGGAGGTCAAGGGCTCGCCGCCATCCTGACCACACGTGGCAACCCCGACTGCCACGTGATCCTGCGCGGCGGCCGCAGCGGCCCGAATTACGACAAGAGCAGCGTCCAAGCGACGCTCGCGATTTTACGCGACGCGGGGCTGCCGCCGCGGGTGATGTTGGACGCGAGCCACGACAACAGCGGCAAGGACCACCTCCGTCAGCCGCTCGCGGCGCGCGACATCGCCGCCCAGGTCGCTGCGGGAGAGACGGGCATAGTCGGCATCATGCTGGAGAGCTTCCTCATCGAGGGCAACCAGAACCTGAACGGCGGGTCGCCCCTCGTCTACGGTCAGAGCGTTACCGACGCCTGCATGAGCTGGGAGACGACCACGCCGCTGCTCCGCGAGCTCGCGCAAGCGGCCCGTGAACGCCGCTCCCGCCTCGAGAAGACCTAGCCGCGAGCCATCCTGCCGACCCCGCCCGGCGGATGCCTTCGCCGCTTGGCATCGCGTCTTCGACGACGGGCTCGACGGCGGGACGGTCGCCGGCCCGGGGGCGCGCACCTTCTTGCCAGCCTCGCGCGGGAGCCCGCGACTATAGCGGCTCGCGAGAGGATCGATCCTTCCGCGAGCCGGGCTTCGGGCATCGGGATTTCCGCCGGATGGTGAGCCTCGCTCGCTGACGCTAGCTCTCTCGGTGCGATGGGTCCATTCTTCGTGAACGCTGCTATGGGGAGTGGCGGGCTGCGGCGACTCCTCGCGGAGCAGCGGTGCGTCTTCACCTCGGGCGTCCTTGCCCTTCGCCAGGTTTCATCCGCTCGTTTCCCCGGTCGCTACTCCGCAACCGAGGGTTTGACGTCCATGTTGCCGCGCGTGGCGCGGGAGTACGGACAGACCTGGTGCGCCTCGTGCATCGAGTCCTCCGCCTCCTCGCGCAGCACGCCCGGCATGCGGCCGACCAGCTCGACCGCCAGAACGAAGCCGCCCTCGCTGACCTTGCCGATGTCCACGTTCGCCGTGATCGAGGCGTTCTCGCCGACGTCCTTTCTGTCACGACGGACGGACCGCTCGCGAGGGCGCCAGGCTACCACGCCGAAATCGAGCTGTACGAATAGCCCCTACTCGAACGCTTGCTATTTCGTCGCAACGTTGCTTGTTACACGCCGCGGGTTAGTGAGTGCGTGGAAAGCGACCGCTAGTCTCTTTCTCCCGCAAGAGCGGCGAGGAGACGGGTTGGGGATGAATTTCTAGGAGCTCAAGGACGTTTTGAGGACATAGAAAGAGCCGGGGTGTGAAAGCCCCAGCCCCTCTTCTACTTTTCTTCTGCTTCCTGCACTTTTTCGCAGGCTCTTTGGGGTTTCCTA
>JADDPV010000263.1 GCA_016781705.1 Rubrobacter sp. | reverse complement strand
GCCGGGGGAGCGCGGGCGGACACCCTGCGCGTCCTGGAGGCGTACTCCGCCGGGGTGAACGCGTGCCTCGCCACCGAACCGTACGCCCCGGAGCTCAAGCTCTTGCGCCACCGTCCCGAGCCCTGGACGCCCACCGACACCGCCGCGTGGTCACTGGTGATGGCGTGGAGCCTGTCGGCGAGCTGGGAGGCGGAGTTGTCGCGCCGGGACGAAGATCCCGCGCGGTCCACCCCAGGGGCTCCCGGGTCGGGGTCCAACGCGTGGGCGGTGGCGCCTTCGAGGAGCGCTTCGGGAACGGCGCTCCTGGCGGGGGACCCGCACCTAGCGCTCGGTATACCGTGCCTGTGGTACGAGGTCGGGCTCTACGGTGGACGTTACCGGGTGGTGGGGGCGTCGTTGCCGGGGACGCCGGGGGTCGTGATCGGGCACAACGAGACGCTGGCCTGGAGCGTGACCGCCGCGCTCACCGACGTGCAAGACCTCTTCGTCGAACGATTCTCGGAAGAGAACCCTACCCTCTACGAGCACCGGGGCGCGTGGCTAAGAGCCGAAGCCCGCGAGGAGAAGATAAAGGTCCGCGGCCGGCGCAAACCCGTCGTGCATAAGGTCAGGACCACGCTGCACGGGCCCGTGATCACCGACGCGCTAGAGAACGGGAAAGGGGATCTGGCGCTACGGTGGGCGACCCCCGAGCCGCTCGAGCTCGTCGAGGCGGGCCTCGCCGTGGACCGGGCGCGGGACAAAGAGGAGCTCCTCGACGCTTTACGCCGCTGGCAAGCCCCAAACCAGAACTTCGTCTACGCCATCAGCCGGGAGGGAACCGTCGGGTGGGCGCTCGCCGGCCCCATCCCGGTCAGGCGCGGGCACGTGGGTGATCGTCCGGTCCCGGGATGGACCGGCGAGCACGATTGGGAGGGCTTCCTGCCCTTCGAGGAGATGCCCCGCGGCTTCGACCCCGGAGGCGGCGTGGTCGCTTCGGCCAACGAGGCGCCGCCGGAGGGCTCGCCGCCCGGCCCCGCACCCATCGCCGGAACGTACCTGCTCGGCTACCGCAAGGCGCGCATCGAGGCCCTGCTGAGGTCCGGTGACGCGCACACCCTGGAGAGGTTCCGCGAGGTACAGGGCGATCTCCACTGCGCCCCGGCCTACGCTCTGGCGCGGCGGCTTTCCAAAACGAAACATCCTCCGGGCGTCCCCGAGGAGATCGCGGCTGAGCTCGCTGCCTGGGACGGGGAGCTGTCCGCCGGAAGCCGTCCGGGGGCCGTGGCGCGGGTGACGCTGGAGGTCCTGCTGCTCCAGATGGCCGGTCCAGATCCCCGCTCCGACTCGCCCGTCCCATCCGGGGCCGACGCGCGCCTGGAGAACCTGATCCCGGAGCTGCTGGCGCAGCTCGACGACCTGGCGGACAGGGACCTGCGGGAGGCGCTGGAAGAAACGGTCGGCATCCTCGCCGGGACGTGCGGCCCCGACCCGGCGGGCTGGACCTGGGGCGCGCTGCACAGGTTCGAGCTGAGGCACCCATTCGGGGTCGTGACGGCGCTGGAACCACTCCTCAACCGCGGCCCGTACCCCGCGGGCGGCGACGCCAACACCGTCCGGCTCGCGGCGTTCCGCTCCGGCGGGTCCGGGAGGCCCCGCTTCGGCCCCGTCACCACCGGCCCCAACTACCGCTTCCTGGCGGACACCGGCGACTGGGACCGGGCGTGGAGCGTGCTCTCCCCGGGCCAGTCCGGCAACCCGGCCAGCCCCAACTACGACGACCAGTTAGACCTGTGGCTGAACGTCCGTTACCGCCCGATGGTCTTCGGCCGCGAGACCGCCGAGCTCGCCACCCGTCATCGTCTGATCCTGCAGCCGAAAAAGAGCTAGCAGGGAAGGTCGCTCAGAAAGGGGTGATACCGCCAGGAGAGAGGTACTTCGGGAGGCCGCAGCCGATAACGAATACGTCCTCCCTCAGGTTGGCGGAGACGATCATGACGCGTGTCTGCGCGAGGAGGATACGATCGTACCCGGCCTTCTGCTCCGCGTTCACGCGCCGTCGGAACCGCCGCGTTCGAAGATGAGCACGGAGACGCGCGGGCCGTCCACGCTCTTGACGCGCAGGGTCGCGCCCTGGGTCGCCTCGACGACGTCCCCGGGTTCGGGGGGGCGGCCCAAAGAACCCAGGACGTAGCCGCCGATGGTGTCGAAGTCCTCGTGTAGGAGGTCCAGACCGAAGTAGGCGTTCACGTCCGTGATAGGGATGCGGCCGTCTATGGCGTAGGTGTTCTCGCCGATGGGTTCGATGGCGGCCTCATCCTCGTCGAACTCGTCCTGAATCTCCCCGACCAGCTCCTCGACGATGTCCTCGATCGTTATGAGGCCCTCGACGCTCCCCCACTCATCTATGACGATCGCCATCTGCAGCTTGCGCCGCTGGAAGTCGCGCAGGATCTCCTCTATACGCTTGGTCTCCGGCACAACGAGGCACTCGCGGATCAAGGGACTCAGATCGAAGCCGTTCCCGTCCTCCTTGGCGGCCCGGAACAGGTCCTTGACGTGTACCGCCCCGAGCACGTGGTCGAGGTCCTCCTCGTAGACCGGGTAGCGGGTGTAGCGTCCGAAGGCGGCCCGCTCGACCAGCTCCTCGAGGGGCGCGTCGCTGGGCAGGGCCTCTATGTCCGGTCTGGGGACCATGATCGCGCGGGCCACCGTGTCGCCGAAGTCGAAGACGTTGTTGAGGTACTCGCGCTCCTGCGGGTCGAGGACGCCCGAGGAGGTCGAAGAGGAGATCATGATACGCAGCTCCTCCTCCGAGTGCGCCTCCATCTCCTCGCCCAGGCGTATACCCCACGGCCGCAGCACGAAGTTCGTCGAGGCGTTCACCAGCCACACCAGCGGCCGGAACAGGACCATGAAGATGCCCAGAGGGCGGCTGATCCACATAGAAGTCCCCTCCGCCTTCTGGATGGAGAAGTACTTGGGTGCCTGCTCCCCGAAGACCAGGTGCGCGTAGGTGATCACCGCGAACCCCAACGCCACCGCGACGATCTCGACGATCCTCTCGTTCTCTATCCCGATCACGTGCAACCCCGGTCGTATTAGCGCCGAGACGGCCGGCTCCCCGACCCATCCCAGGGCCAGCGAGGCGATGGTGATGCCGACCTGGCACACGGAGAGGTAGGCGTCGAGGTCTTGCAGGACGCTCCGGACGTTCCCGGCGCGGGTGCTGCCCTCCTGCTCCAGCTGCGCCAGGCGCGAATCGCGCACCCGCACGAGCGCGAACTCAGCGGCCACGAAAAAGGCATTCAACGCGACCAGGACGAGCGCCGCGCCCAGGTTGATGAGCGTGAAGGATTGGTCTTCCAAGCCTACCCGCACCCGCCGGAGCGATCTGCCCGGCGTCTCCCACGTTTTCGAGCTGTGTCGGTCTCCTCTATCACGTAACGCGCCGGATTATACCCTAACCGACCCGACGACGGACAAATTTCGTTTCCCCAGAACGGCCCCAGTCCGGTGCGCCGCACGCGCCCATCATGTACAGTCGCTACCGGCATCGAGCGCGAAGAGGAAGGGAGCCATGCGGTGAGGGTTCTGATCGCCGGGGCGAACGGCAAGGTGGGTAAGCATGTAGTCAGGCTCTTGTCCGAGAGCGGCCACGAAGCACTAGCCATGATCCGGGACGAAGCCCAGTCAGGAGACATCCGCGACCTCGGTGGCACGCCCATCGTCGCCGATCTCGAAGGCGACATCTCCAACACCGCCGAGGGCTGCGACGCGGTCGTCTTCACCGCCGGCGGCGGCCCCGGCTCGGGCGCCGAAAAGAAGGAGACGGTGGACCGTCAAGGCGCCGTGAAGCTGATAGAGGCCGCAAAGGAGAGCGGCGTAAGCCTCTACGTCATGGTCAGCGCGATGGGCGCCGCCGACCCCGCCTCCGGCTCTGAAGGGATGCAGCCATACCTGTTCGCCAAGGCGCGGGCCGACGAGGCGCTGCGGGAGAGCGGGCTGGACTACACGATAGTGCGTCCGGGACGCCTCACGAACGAGCCCGGCACGGGACGGGTCGAAGCCGCCGAGAACCTGGGCAGGCGCGCGGAGATCCCACGCGAAGACGTGGCCCGCGCCATCGTGGCGACGCTCGAAGCACAGAGCACCTCCGGCAAGACCTTCGAACTGCTCTCCGGCGACGTACCGATAGAAGATGCGATCGCCCGGTTATAGAGCTGTCAGCACTCAGCCCTCAAAACAAGCCTGAGGACGGGGGTCCGTCAAGAGTCATCTGTCTCGGACGGCTCATCGGGCCGCGTCCGACGCCTTCTCGCCGGCTCCCCCGGAAGACCAGTTGCCCCCGCGACGCTAAGAGCGCCACGGGGGCAAAGCCGACCGCCTGAAGTGGGGGCGAGCCGGGCAGCTATCTCTATGCCAGACCCTCGGCCTCGTACTCGCGCAGGAAACCCTCGAAGAGGCGGCGGTGGCCCTGCTCGTCGCGCAGGACGGTGATCACCATGTCCTGCGTGACCGGGTCCGTCCCCTCGGTGGTCTCCAGGATCTTCTGGTAGAGCGCTACCGCCTTCGTCTCCGCGTCTATGACGCCCTTGATGACGTGCACCACGTCGGTCTGCTGCTCGGGCGGCTGCAACAGGGTCTGCTCCGCCTTGAAGTCCAGCGAGCCCGGCACCACGCCGTACAGCTCCTTGATGCGCGCCGCGAACTGCTGGGCGTGCCCGAGCTCCTCCTGGATGTCCCTCTCCAGGGATTCCTTGATCTCCTGTGCCCTCACGCCGTCCGGGTTGGTGGAGTTGCTGACGTAGTTGATGACCGTCTCCAGCTCGGCGAAGTACGCCTGCTTGAGGAGCTCCAAGATCTCCTCGCGCTTCTGCGTCATGTCGTCGCTGAGTATGCCCTCGCCGCTCTTCCCGACCTCCAAAACAAAACCTCCATAGCTCGTTTCTCGTTCGCTTTTGTTATAGCCGTACCCGCTGATTTTGACAGTGAAACCCTCCACGAGAGGTCTAGTGAAGAGGTCACGCCTCCAGGGGGCGTGCCTCGCGCATGACTTTGGGTCTGTAGCGCCGAACGTAGTCGCGGTACGCCTCGACCTCCCACTCGGCCCGCTCCTCGGACCAGCCGAGGTGCCTTTGGACGATCCGGGCGGCGGCGCGGTCCACGTCGAGGGCGACCTTCGGACCCATGCCGGCCATCGTGCGCCGGAGCAAGGCGTCGCTCAGGGTCTCGGCCAGCTCGCGGCGGAAGGCGTAGAGTATCTCGGCCCCGATGACGCCGTTTTCGAGGGCGTACGGCGAGATCAGGGGCAGACGCAGGGACGAATCGTCGCCGGCCTCGGCTAGCACCTCCGGGGCGCGTGCGCCGTAGAGCCTCAACAGCCGCTCGGCGAGCACCTCGGGCAGCCCGCTCGTCACCTTGAACTCCGCCGCGAACTTCTCGAAGGCCGGTGATCCGCCGGCGACACCCCCAGGGAGAGGCGCCTTATCGGTCCGGCAGCGGGGGGCCTTCCGGCCGAGCTTCTCGTAGATCTTATCCACCGTCTGGCGCGAGAGGTTGCGGTAGGTGGTTAGCTTGCCGCCGATGATGGAGAGGAGGCCGCCCACCTTCAGGTCGCGCTTCGAGTGGTCGTAGATCACGTGGCTGCGCGTGATCGAACCCTCCTTCCCCTCCGGCGCGAACGGCAGGGGCCTGACGCCGGAGTAGGTGAACAGGACCTTCTCGCGGGAGAGGTTCGCCCCGGGTATGACGCGGTTGGTCTCCTCGATGAGGTAGTCGATTTCCTCGTCGTCGGCGGAGACGTGGTCGAGGTCGCCCTCGTAGCGGAGGTCGGTGGTGCCGATGAGGTAGCGGCCGTTCCACGGGACGATGAAGTACGGTCGGCCGTCGCTCTTGGCCTCGACGTACAGCGCCTCGCGCGGCGCGCCGGGGAAAGAATCCACGACGAGGTGGCTGCCCTTGGTGCCCCCGATCATGCGCTCCTCCGCGAGGTCCATCCGCCGCAAGACCTCGTCCACCCACGGCCCCGCCACGTTCACCGTCACCGGCGCCCGCGCCTCGCAGCGTCCGCCGCCAAGCTTGTCCCGGAACTCGACGCCGACGACGCTCCCATCCTCCACGGCCAGGCGCTCGACCTCGGCGTGGGTGATGACGACGGCGCCGTGCTCGTGGGCGGATACGGCGTTCTCGACGGCGAGCCGCTCGGCGTACTCGACCTGCCCGTCGTAGTACATGGCGGCGGCGAGCAAGCCCTCCGGGTCCAGGGCGGGGATGCGCTCCAAAACCTCTTCGCGCGAGAGGATCTTGTGCCGCTCCAGCGACTTGTTCCACGAGAGGACGTCGTAAGCGAACATACCCAGGCGAACGAGCATCGGGCCGCGTTTAGAGTGCTCGTAGACCGGCACCACGAACGGCAGCGGCCTCACCAGGTGCGGTGCTATGTTCAAGAGCTTCTCGCGCTCGGAGAGCGACTCGTGGACGAGGAGGAACTCGTAGTACTCCAGGTAGCGCAGGCCGCCGTGGATCAGGCGCGTGGACCACTGCGTCGTCCCATCGGAGACATCCCCCTTGTCAAGGAGCAGGACCTTCAGGCCCCGCATCGCCGCGTCGCGGGCGATGCCGGCCCCGTTGATGCCCGCCCCGACCACGATCAGGTCGAAGGGATAGCTCGCTACGTCCTGCGGGATGCGTGTGCGCTCCATGCTCTGCCTCCTGGCTTCTAGCTACCGGCACAGACTCTAGCCCCCGTGCGGCTTCGGCGCTGTCCTCGCCTCCGCCGCCCCCCCTCGGCGCGCCCGCCGGTGTCCGCGCCCGTCGAGGCAATGCTGGCCGATCCGAGGTGCATGAAAGGAAGCGCTGGCCAGCCTCCCTGATGCGATCCGGTTCGGCGCCGAACCGGCCGTAGCCGCCCGGTCTCACCTCGACCTCCTCGCCAGGCACCTGGTAGATCAGGCCCACCATACGCCCTGCGCGGTCTCCTGACTGTGGGAGATAGCACGATGCCCTCGCCCCATCTCCCCGACGGCGGCGAGGGCATCTCCGGTGGCCCCTATCGCCTACCCTTCTCTCTCCAGCCGCTCGCGCACCTCGTGCTTCAAGACCTTGCCCAGAGCGTTGCGCGGCAGCTGCTCGACGAACACCACCTCGCGCGGCTTCTTGTACCCTGCCAGGTTCTCGCGGCAAAAGTCGGCCACCCTCTCGGCGGAGAGGTTCGGATCATCGCGCACCACCGCCGCCACGACCTTCTCGCCGTAATCCTCATCCGCCAGCCCCACGACGGCGACCTCGGCGACGCCGGGACAGCCCTCCAGGACCTCCTCGACCTCACGCGGGTAGACGTTGTAACCACCGGAGATGATCAGCTCTTTAGCCCTCCCGCTTATGGTGTAATAGCCATCCTCGCTCACCGAACCGAGGTCGCCGGTGGCGAACCATCCCTCCCCGTCGAAGCTCTCCCGCGTGGCGTCGGGGCGGTTCCAGTATCCCGCGAAGACGTGCGGCCCCCGGACCTCGATCTCCCCTACCTCGCCCGCGCCTAGAGGTTCGCGGCCCTCTATGCCCACCACCCGCGCCTCCTGCCGCGGGAAGGGTCCACCGACCGTGCCGGGCCGGCGCTCGCCGTCGTAGGGGTTCGTCAGGTTCATGCCCGTCTCCGTCATCCCGTACCGCTCCAGGATGCGCTCCCCGAAGAGATCCTCGAACCCCGAAAACGCCTGCGGGCTCAACGCCGCGCTCCCCGACACGTAGAGGCGCAACGGGCGCGGCCGCTCGTCCCGGCTCCTGGCCTCCCGGATGAGCCTCGTGTACATCGTCGGCACGCCGAAGAACATCGTGAACGGCCCGCCGAGCAGCGCGTCGTAGACCTTCGGGGCTTCGAACTTCCGGTGCAGCTCCACGCTCGCGCCCGTAAAGAGCGTGCCGTGGACCCCGACGGTGAGGCCGTGGGTGTGGAAGAGCGGCAGCGTGAGGAGCAAATGGTCGTCGGCGGTCCAGCGCCACGCCTCGCATACCGAGGCGACGTTGGCCGCGAGGTTGCGGTGCAGCAAGACGGCCCCCTTGCTGCGCCCCGTCGTCCCGGAGGTGTACGCGATCACCGCCACGTCGTCGCCCCCCGGCAGCGACGGCTCGTAGCTACCGGCCGCGCCCAGAAAGTCATCCAGCTCTTCACCGACCTGCACGATTTCCTTCAGTTGGCTCAGGTCGTCGCGGACCTTCTCGAGCTCCCCCGCGCGCTCCCGGTCGGTGAGGCACAGGCGAGCTCCGGCGTCGTCGATGATGTGGCCGAGCTCTCCGCGCCGGTAGGCGGTGTTCACCGGCACCACGACGCCCCGTGCCAGGTGCGTGCCCAGGTAGGCCGCGAGGAAGTCGGGGGAGTTGCCGAGAAAAAGCGCGACGCGGTCGCCGGGGCTCAGACCCCGCGCGGCGAGCGCGGCGGCGAATCTTTCGGCGTGTTCGCGCAACCGGCCGTAGCTCCAGTCCTCGCCCTCGAAACGCAGGCAGGGCTCCTCCGGGGAGTCGCCGGCGTGCCGGACGAATGCCCCGACCACGGAGTCCGGTCGCTTCGCCGCAGCGTCACTCAAGCGGTTCTACCTCCAGTCTCCGGGACCGCCGCGAGCCTCGGCTGCCGCGGCCGTCCTGGTGTCGCGCCGCCCTTTGGAATGGCCGGCGGCCAGTCGCGGGGCGCCTCGAGGTAGCCTGTCGTCGCCTCACGATTATCGTGGCCCTACCCCAGCGGCGATTCGACGGCTTCCTGGGACCAGTCTTTGGACCGCTCGACGGCCTCCTTCCACCTCGCGTGCAGCCGGTTGCGCTCCTCCTCGCCCATCTGAGGCTCGTAGCGGCGCTGCAGCTTCCATTTGTCCACCAGCTCGTCCCGGCTCCCCCAGAAGCCGGTCGCCAGCCCCGCGAGGTACGCGGCGCCGAGGGCCGTCGTCTCCGTGATCTGCGGCACGTTCACCGGCACGCCGAGGATGTCGGCCTGGAACTGCATCAGCCAGGTGTTGGCGACCGCCCCGCCGTCAGCCCGGAACTCGGGGAGCTTTATGCCGGAGTCCTCCTCCATCGCCTCGACCACGTCGCGCGTCTGGTACGCCATGCTCTCCAGCGCCGCCCGCGCCAGGTGCGCCTTCGTCGTCCCGCGCGTGATCCCGACGACCGTGCCCCTGGCGTACGAGTCCCAGTGCGGGGCGCCGAGGCCCACGAGCGCCGGGACGAAGTACACGTCGTCGTTGGAGTCCACGCTACGGGCAAGCTCCTCGGTCTCGGCGGCGCTCCGGATTATGCCCAGGCCGTCGCGCAACCACTGCACCGCCGCGCCGGTGATGAAGATTGCGCCCTCGAGGGCGTACTCGACGGGCTCGTCGTCCAGGCCCCAGGCGATGGTGGTGAGGAGCTTGCCGCCCTTGCTCTGGATGGGCTTCGCACCGGTGTTCATCAGGGCGAAGGAGCCCGTGCCGTAGGTGTTCTTGGCGAGGCCCTTGTCGTAGGCGACCTGCCCGAAGAGCGCCGCCTGCTGGTCGCCGGCCACGCCCGCGACCGGCACCTCTGCCTGGAAGAAGGCGCCGGGGCTGGTGTTGCCGTAGACGTGGGAGGAGGGCAGGACCTCCGGTAGGATCCCGCGCGGGACGCCACCCAGCATCTCCAACAGCTCGTCGTCCCACTTCAGGTCGAAGATGTTGAACATCAGGGTGCGCGAGGCGTTGGAGTAGTCGGTGACGTGGGCCTGGCCGCCGGTGAGCTTGAAGATCAACCACGAGTCTATGGTACCGAAGGCTATCTCGCCGTTTTGGGCCCGCTCCTTGAGGCCGTCCACGTTCTCCAGCATCCACTGCACCTTCGAGCCGGAGAAGTAGGCGTCTATGACGAGGCCGGTCTTGTCGCGCACCATCTGGTCGTGGCCCTGCTCTGAGAGGCGGCCGCAGATGCTCGCCCCACGCCGGTCCTGCCAGACGATGGCGTTGTGGACGGGCTCGCCGGTCGCGCGGTCCCACATGACGCTCGTCTCGCGCTGGTTGGTGATGCCGACGGCGGCGAGCTGGCTGGCGCTGACCTTGGCGTCGCCCAGAGCCTCGCCGACGACGCGCATGCACACGTCCCAGATCTCGTTCGCGTCGTGCTCGACCCAGCCTGGGCGTGGGTAGTGCTGCGTGAACTCGGAGTAGGCCCTCCCCGCTATCGCCCCGTCGTGGTCGAAGACGATGACCGTCGTCCCCGTGGTCCCCTGGTCTATCGCCAAAACGTAGCCGCCTGGCATCCCCCGCTCTCCTTCCTCGCCCTTTCCCCTTTTGCAACGCGATTTGCGGCTCGGGACCCTCGTACCGTCCAGCCCGCGGCTTCCCCACGGGCCACTCTACGCCCGGCCAAAATCCGCGTCAAGAAGCCCAGCACTCGGCTACCGCCCCTGCTACGGTAGACTGTCGCCCGGCATTATCCAGCTGTCAGGAGGGAATGGATGGACATCGAGTTCGCCGGGATGCACCACGTGACGGCCATAGCGGGCGACCCGCAAGAGAACGTGGACTTCTACGCGGGCGTCTTGGGACTGCGGCTCGTGAAGAAGACGGTGAACTTCGACGACCCGGGGAGCTACCACCTCTATTACGGCGACGCGGCGGGCAACCCAGGCACTATCATGACCTTCTTCGCCTGGCCGGGGGCGGCGCGCGGCCGGGTCGGGACGGGGCAGGTGAGCGTGACCTCCTTCGCCATCCCCGAAGACTCTTTAGGCTACTGGACGGAGCGGCTCGTGGAGAGCGGCATCCGATTTGGGCGGCCGGAGCGCCGCTTCGACGAAACGGTCGTCTCCTTCACCGACCCGGACGGCATGCCAGTGGAACTGGTCGCCCGACCCGGCGCTGGTGGCGAGGCTTGGCCGGAGAGCCCGGTGCCGGCGGAGCACTCGGTACGGTTTGTCTCCGGCGTGACGCTGTCGGAGCGGGCGCGGGAGGTCACGGCGGACCTACTCACCGGCTTCCTGGGCTTCGAGAAGGTCGGGGAGGAAGATGGGCGTGTCCGGTACGCCGCGGGCGAGAGCTTCGCGGACGTCCTGGACCTGCCGGATGGTCCGAGGGGGGTGACGGCGGTAGGGACGGTCCACCACGTCGCGTGGCGGGCGCCGGACGAGGAGACGCAAGAGGCGTGGCGCGAGGAGATAGAGGCCAGGGGCTTCGACGTCACGCCGGTGCTCGACCGCAACTACTTTCGCTCGATCTACTTCAGGGAACCCGGCGGCGTGCTGTTCGAGATCGCCACCGATTCGCCCGGCTTCGCCGTCGACGAAGAACGGGACCACCTCGGCGAAACCCTCAAGCTCCCGCCCTGGTTGGAGGAGCACCGCCCCCGGATCGAAGCGTCGCTGCCCCCGATCACGCCACCCCACCAGAAGGGCCGCCAGAGCGCGCCGAAGGACCTCGGCTTCGCCCACCGCTTCGTCCCCGCCCAAAACGACGACCCGAACGCCCTGCTCCTGCTGCACGGCACCGGCGGCGACGAGAACGACCTCCTACCGCTGGGCCGCGCGTTGAGCGAGAGCGCCGCCCTCCTCAGCCCACGCGGCAAAGTCCTGGAGAACGGTATGCCCCGCTTCTTCCGCCGCCTCGCCGAGGGCGTCTTCGACGAGGAGGACCTGCGAAACCGGACCCACGAGCTGGTCAGGTTCATCGAGGAGGCTTCGGCGGAGTACGACTTCGACGCGAAGAAGCTCTGGGCGGTCGGCTTCTCCAACGGGGCGAACATAGCGGCCAGCCTCCTGTTGCTCCACCCCGGCCTGCTCGCCGGGGCCGTCCTCTTGCGAGCGATGATTCCTTTCGAGCCCGAGGTCATACCGGACCTCGCCGGCACGCCCGTGTACCTGGCGGCGGGCCGCTCGGACCCCATCGTGCCGCCGGAGAACACCGAGCGCCTCGCGGAGCTGCTCCGAAACGCGGGCGCAGACGTCACCCTCGACTGGCAGCCCGGCGGACACAGGATAGGTCCCGCTGAGGTCGAAGCTGCGCGCCGCTGGCTCTCGGGCGCGCTCGCGCGGACTGGTTGAGGACGATCGGGGACGACGCCCCGCCTCAAAACCAGAGTTATCTGGCGAAGACGCGGGTATCGGGGCGACGAGGGGAGACAAAGATCTCTTCTCCAGAGGAGAGGCCGACGTGGGCTTCGTGTGCGCCCGATCGCTTTTCTGGCTGCGCAAGCGGGAGAGCCCGACAGTGGAGTTGACCGGGGCGGCGCCGGTGCTTCAGGATAGGCATGCGCCGGGACAGCCCGTTTATTTCTCCGAGGTGATCGTGCACCGCGAGAGCCCGATCGGGTCTTTTCCCGAACTGCGGGGCGGCTCGTGGGCCTACAACGACCCCTGCTCCCTGAGCAGCTACCACGACCTGCTCAAGAAGTTGGCGGAGATGGGCGAGGACGAGGGGTTCCACGGGCGAATAAGTCGCTCCGGGTCCTACCTGATCTCGCCAGAGATGGTCACCGGAGGTGAGGCGGACGCGGCGGCTATAGACTCGAACGTGCTGAGGATCGCGTTGCAAACCGCACCAGAGCTGCGCGAGCGGCTACGGGTGCTCGAGTCCCGGGGGCCGTTCCCGATCCAACCCGTGAGCGTCGGCAGGGCTACGACCACAAGAAGGAGAGGTCCGTCAGGTACGCGGCGAGCGCCTTCACCTGCAATGCGTACCCCCTCAAGGTTCGGTGTACGAACAGCAGCACACATGGGGACGCTGGCTCAGGCGCAGAGCTTTGAGGAGGAGGAGTACCTCCAAAGGGTGCGCGGCACGGCGACGACACCGAGCCCTACCGTAAGGCCCTGAGGAAGCGAGGAGTATGGGTCGAGCCGCTGTTTGCCGAGGCCAAGGGGGCTGGCATGGGTCGAGGAGGTTCCGGTTGCGCACACATCAGAGAAGGTGAACGCTGAGGCGCTGCTCATCGGGGCAGGACAGAACATAAAAGAGGCTCTGCTCACCTTCGGTAATAGGGGTCCGAGGCGAGAGGTGCAGGTGGCCGCCCTGCACCAGCCACCTCCCAACCCTTACAGACAGGTTCTGTAGCGCTCGGAAGCATCGCAAGAGATGCGCTTGGCGTCCACTGCGTCCACCGAGGGTTTTTCAACAGCCTGTCCCGGTCGAGGAAGGGTGGTCGCCAAGGAAGGCGGGCTCCGGCGGGCGCACGATGTTGCCCGCCTCATCGATCCAAAGGGCGCTCGGCACGTTTACGATGCCAAAGAGCTCGTCGAGAAGGTGCGCCCGGCCCACGAGGGTGACGTACTCGGGCCGCGCCCGCTCCACCCAGGGCCGGGCGTCCTCGGTCCCGCCGACGTCCGGGGCGACGCTCACGATTTCAAACCCTTTTGGACCAAGCTCCTCGTACAGCGCCTGCCACCCGGGCAGGTCGAAGCGGCAGCCTCACCACGAGGCCCAGGCGTAGAGCAAAACCTTCTTGCCGCGCAGGTCTCCGAGCCGGAACGGTCGTCCGTTAAGGTTGGGCAGCTTGAAGTCGGGGGCTTCGGCGCTCCCGAGCGCGCGTCCTCCCGACTCCGAACCGAGACACCAGAGCCCAGTCGCCTCGTCTCGCACCAGCGGCATCCCGAGCCGCTCAGCGAGCACGCGAGCGCCCACCCCGTCACCTTGCGGCAACGGGACGCAGCGTTCGCCCTTGCAGGCACCCTGAGGCTTTATGGACCAACCGGTGCGGCGCTCCAGCTCCGCCGGGTCGACGTCGAGGGTCTCGAGATCATACGGTCCCTTTCTCCGTCGATCCAGCCCAACCTTCACGCCGGGCGCCAACCGCCGGGGTCGTAATGAAGGTCCAACTCTTTCTCAAAGTCCGCCACGTGAGACAGCGGGTCGGGAATTGCTTCGCCCTCGAGGCTCTTGCGCCAGACCTTCTTGTCCATCGTCCCGAAGACCATGTAATCGTTGCCGATCGCGTCGGGGTTTCGAGGTTCGAAGGCGACGACCAACTCGTGCTCTAGCTCGTCCTGGTGGACCATGACGAGGTCGCACGGCGTGCAGAAGCGGCACGTCTTGCCGAGCACCATCGGTCCGGCCCCCTCCACGACGATGAACAGCGCGAACTTGCGCATGTGCGTCGGCCGCTCGCAAATGGGGCACTTGCTCAAACGCAGATCGTCGTGCGGGTTGAGGATGAACTTGTAGCGTGGCGGCAGCTTGCCCAGTCTTTTCCCGGTTTCGGCCATACCGGCATTCTAGAACAGAAACGCGGCCTCGTAGCGGCGCCGCTACAAAGCGCACGTCCGAAAACCCGCGAAGAGGTCCCGCCTGTCCGGCGTGGCGAAGTTGCGCCAGGTGTTACGCAGCATGCATCCGCGCCCGGCTGTCTACCGGCATCTCCGCGAGTTGCTCCGCCGGGTCCCACCCCCTTGCACGGAGTACCTCCTCTCCACTCGCCCAGCGCGACGCATGTTAGCGCAAAACGTCCCACGGCTGGCCCAAAGTATGTATAAATGCGCCGGATGAGAAAAGAGGCGGTATGAGGATCTGCGTGGTCACGCCGGCCGGGGCGGGGTCCCGGAACGGCAACCGCGTCACGGCTGAGCGCTGGGCACGCTTCCTGCGGCTGCTGGGCCACGAGGTGCTGGTCGAGGAGTCCTGGGAAGCGGGACGCGCGGACGACCTCCTGATCTCGCTGCACGCCCGCCGCAGCCACCCGTCCGCGAAGCGCTACGCCGAGGCCCACCCCGACCGTCCCCTCGTGGTCGCCCTCACCGGGACCGACCTGTACCGCGACGTGCGCTCCGACGAGGGCGCGCGGGAGTCACTGGAGTTGGCGACGCGCCTGATCGTCCTCCAGAAGGCCGGCCTCGACGAGCTCGAGCCGCGCCACCGCGCGAAGGCCCGGGTGATCCACCAATCCGCCGAGCATATCCGCCCGCAACCACCGGCGAAGACCTTCTTCGACGTGTGCGTCGTGGGCCACCTGCGCGCCGAGAAGGACCCGTTTCGCTGCGCCCTGGCCGCACGCCTCCTCCCCCCCTCCTCGCACGTCCGGGTCACCCACGCCGGCGGGGCTCGCGCCGCGGAGCTCGCGGACCGGGCCCGGGCGCTCGCGGCGGCCCTCCCCCGCTACCGCTGGCTCGGCGAGGTGCCCCGGTGGCGGGTGCGCGCGCTGCTGTCCCGGGCACGCCTCCTGGTGCAGAGCTCCCTGATGGAAGGCGGGGCCAACACCGTCTCCGAGGCCCTCGCCGCCGGCGTCCCCGTGCTCGCCTCGCGCATCCCCGGCAACGTCGGGATGCTGGGCGAGGACTACCCCGGCTACTTCCCGCCCGGGGACGAGGAGGAGCTGGCGCGGCTGCTCCGGCACGCCGAAACCGAGCCCGCTTTCTGCGCCTCCTTGAAGGAGCGGTGCTCGGCGCGCGCTCCTCTCTTCGAGCCCGGACGGGAGCGCGCCGCGCTGGAGGGGCTGCTGAAGGAGATCGGCGGGGAGGGTTGCAGATAGAGGGTATACTCGGCGGTATGGACGAGAAGACGCGCATCAGGCTGACTAAGTACTCGCAGAAGGCCGGTTGAGCCTCCAAGTTCGCTCCGGGGGTCCTGGAGCAGGTACTCGGTGAGCTAACGCCGGGCGCGGCGTCGTCGGGCGGGTTCGTCTCCAGCATGGAGACCCGCGACGACGCCGGCTACGTGCCGTTCGGCGGCGGCCTGCTCTTGCAGTCGGTGGACTTCTTCCCGCCGATAGTGGACGACCCGTACCGCTTCGGCCAGATCGCCGCGGCCAACGCCCTCTCCGACATCTACGCGATGGGCGGCAGACCAGTAACGGCGCTGAACCTCGTCGGCTTCCCCGGCTCGCTGGACTTCACGATACTGAGGGACATCCTCGCCGGCGGCCTCTCCAGGATCGAGGAATCCGGTGCTCGCCTCTGCGGGGGCCACTCCGTCGAAGACAACGAGCCCAAGTACGGCCTCTCCGTCACGGGCTTCGTCGAGGAGGCCCGGGTGGTCAGGAACGCCGGGGCGAAGCCCGGCGACGCGCTGGTGCTCACCAAACCCCTGGGCTTTGGCATCCTGACGACGGCGCTCAAGAGGGACATCGTCTCGGAGGACGAGATCGAGGGCGCCGTAGAGACCGCCGCCCGGCTGAACAAGGGCGCCGCCGAGGCGATGCGCGAGATCGACCCCTCCGCGGCGACCGACGTCACCGGCTACGGCTTCCTCGGGCACCTCTCGGAGATGCTCGACGCCTCGGGGGTCGGCGCGGTCGTGCGCCTGGGGGACGTGCCGGTCTGGGAGCGGGCGAAGGCCCTCGCCGCCGAGGGGTGCTATCCGGGCGGGCTGAAGAGCAACCGGGAGTACCTCGGGGACGGGGTAAGACCCGATGGGGTCTCCGCCGACGACCTCTTGCCGCTCCACGATCCCCAAACGAGTGGCGGCCTGCTCGTCGCGGTCCCGCCGGGGAGGGCGGAAGGGTTCGTCCGCACGCTGGAGCGGCGCGGGGAGACGGCGGCGGTCGTCGGCGAGGTCGTCGAGGGGAGCGGGGTCCGGGTCGTCCCGTAGGGGCTGCTAGAGCCCCTCGTAGAGCTGGGTCAGCGTCAGCTCGATCTCCCCGGGGAGCGGGACGGGGAGCAGGCCCTCCCCGAACACCTCCGCTTACCACCACCGGCCCGCCTCATCACATCAGTGGCGTTCGACGTGCCTCCTTTGCTGGTCCACCATCAGATAGACCCTCAAGCTCAACAACTTCTTCTTGTAGGCCAGGAGCTTCTCGCGCCGGTCTATGGCTTCGGTGCTCGGCGAGATGACCTCCACCACTAAACACGGGGCCTCCTGCAATAGCGCCTCGTCGTCGCCACAGACGACCATAACGTCGGGGTAGTACAAGACGTCTTCGGCGGCGCGCAGCATCTTGCGCGCCGTAGACGCGGCAGCGACCGCCGCGGGAGGCGTTCGGAAGAGAGGCCAAGATATTAACGGCGATCACGTTGCGCCTGCTGGCGCCACGAGTACGTGGCGGGTCCATCTGCCCGAGCTTCAGGTACTCTCCTCGACGCTCGACATCCCGTGTGGCACGGTGGACCCGGCCATGCTCCAATTGTGCCGCCGGGGAGTTCCGACGGGACCCTCCGGGAATGTCGACCGGCCGGTGGCGACGCGGATCTGCTCGCCGGGCCCTTACAATGGCCGGGCTTTGGGGACCATCTTCGACACGGTTCTGCCTTTTTTCGCCCTGATCTTCTGCGGCTACGGCGCCGGTCGTCTGCGCGTCCTCGACGAGAGGAGCGCCGCCGGGGTGAACACCTTCGTCTTCTACTTCGCCCTGCCGGTCTTCCTCTTCGACTTGATGGCGACCTCGCCCGCGAGCCGGCTGCTGAACGCCCCCTTCGTCGCCGCCTACCTCTCGGCGGGACTGGCCGTCTTCGCCCTGGCCGCCCTCGCGGGACGAGCCCTGTTCGGCCTCGGCGCCGGCGGCTGGGCCATCTTCGGCTCGGCGGCGGTGCTCGGCAACACGGGCTACATGGGCTGCCGCTGGTCTCCGCGATCTTCGGGGGCGAGGCGGCGTTACCGCTGGTCCTCGGCCTCACGCTGGAGGTGACGGTCCTGATACCCCTCACGGTCGCCATCGTCGAGGCCGGCCGGGGCGCGGGCAAAGGCCCCCTCCGGCTCGCGCGCTCCGTCGCCGGTTCGCTCCTCCGCAACCCCCTGATCATCGCCATCTCCGCCGGGGCCCTGGCCTCCGCGACGGGCCTCGCCCTGCCAACCCCCGCGGCGAACTTCGCAAACCTTCTCGGCGGGACCGCGGGCCCCTGCGCCCTCTTCGCCCTCGGCGCCACCCTTACCACCTTCCCCGTCTCCTCGGGCCCCGGCGAGGTCTCTTGCATGACCCTCTTCAAGCTGCTCGTCCACCCGACCGTGATGTACCTCGCCACCACCCTGATCTTCGATGTGGATCCTCTGTGGGCGACCGTCGCCACCCTGAGCGCCGCTCTCCCCGTCGCCGCCAACGTCTTCGTCCTCGCCCGGCAGTACGATTCCTACCTCGAACGCTCCTCCAGCGCCATCCTCGTCTCCACCACCGTCTCCGTCCTCACCGTCCCCACCCTCCTGGCCCTCATCGGACCCGCCTGATCTCCGAACTTGACACCCCAGGAACGGGGTATACAATTACTTAGCTAGCTAAATAAAGACCATGGAAGGAGCGACGATGGGGAGCGCATCGGAGACCATAAAGAGTGAATTGATGGGTTGGCCGGGGGTGGAGGCGAGGCCGCACCGGTTCGACGGCGTGGAGTTCAGGGTGCGGGGGCATGAGATCGGGCACCTGCACGGCGACCGGTTGGCGGACCTGCCGTTCCCCAGGAAGGTCCGGGAGCGGCTGGTGGCAGAAGGGAAGGCGCAGCTTCACCACGTCATGCCGGAGACCGGCTGGACGAGCTACCGCATCCGCGGCCCGGAGGACGTGGAGGGGGCCATCGCGCTCTTCCGCCTCAACTACGAGAGGCTCGTGTCGCGGGGGGGCGAGAGAGAAGTATCGGAGGCGCGGTGACAAGTGCCGGGCGGACAACCGCCATAGAAGAGACGACCGGCTTCGCGCTGGCGAAGGCGTGCCGGGCGCACCGGGTGAACGTGGGCGTGGCGCTCGCGGGGGTGGGGCTGCACGTCGGGCAGGAGATGGTGTTGCTGGAACTGTGGAAGGAGGACGGGCTCAAGGGGGGCGAGCTCGCGGCGCGGCTGGGGGTCGAGCCACCGACCGTCACCCGGATGTTGCAGCGCCTGGAGGGCTGCGGCCTCGTCGAGCGCCGCAGGGACCCCGCGGACGCCCGCGGCGTCCGCGTGTACCTCACGGAGAAGGGGCGCGCCCTCGAAGGCCCCGTGGGCGAATGCTGGGGCGGGGTCGAGGAGAAGACCTTCAGGGGCATGAGCGAGGAGGAGAAAGCGCTCCTGTGCGGGCTGCTCGCGCGGGTACGCGAGAACCTTCGCGCGGTTTGACGGCCGCGCATTATCGGAGTACGGACCTGTTTACGAAGAGATTCGAGGAGATCGTCTTGAACAACGAACGCTTGAAAGTGGTTGGCATCGGGGGCACCCTGAGGGAGGGCTCGGCGTCTTTGGGCGCCCTACGCCGGGCGCTAGCGGCCGCCGCAGAGGCCGGCGCGGAAGCGGAGCTCCTGGACTTGAGGGAGCTGGACCTGCCGATGTACGAGCCCGGAAGGGCTCTGGAGGACTACGGGGGGAACGTGAGGCGCCTCGTCGAGGCGTTACGGGGCGCGGACGCGGTGCTCGTCAGCACGGCCGCCTATCACGGCACGCTCGCCGGTGTCACCAAGAACGCCCTGGACTTCGCGCAGTTCCTGGCGCGGGACGAGCGACCGTACCTGCAGGACAGGGTCGTCGGGCTCATCGCAGCAGTGGGCGGGGACATGGCCGGGGTGAACGCCACGAGGGTGATGGTTGACGTCGTACACGCGCTGCGCGGCGTCGCGGCGCCGCTCGTGGTGGCCATACCGCAGGCGTGGCGGCGCGCGGACGAGAACGGCGACGTGACCGACGAGCGGTACGCGGGACGTCTCGACGACCTCGGCCGGCTCGTCGTCGAGATGGCGGCGCGGCTCGCGGCCCCGCTCCTCGCGGAGAGCAGCGCCACTTGACCCCCGGCAAGGGGACGAGAGGGACGCGTCTGCTGCTGGCTGTGGTGGTGGCGGCGATCCTGGTCTCGGTGTTGAACCAGACGTTCACGAACGTGGTCGTCCCGGACATCCGGCGCGATTACGGGTCGACCCAGGGGCAGGCTGGGTGGGTCATCACCGGCTACCTGTTGGTCTTCGCCGTTGGGATACCGCTCTACGGGCGCATCGCGGACCTGTACAGCCTCAGGCGCGTGTTCTCTTTAGGCCTGCTCGTGCTCGCCGCCGGCTCGCTGGCGTGCGCCCTCGCCCCGAGCCTGCCGCTCCTCGTCGCGGGGCGCATCCTGCAGGCGGCGGGGGCTTCGGCCATCCCGGCTCTGGGCTTCGCCTCTATAGCGAAGGCGCTCCCGCCCGGGGAGCGCGGCATGGCCCTGGGCCTGCTCTCCTCCAGCGTTGGGGCCGGGGCGGCCGTGGGGCCGGTGGTCGGCGGCGCCGTCGCCGGCTACACGAGCTGGCACGTCCTCTTCTTCCTCACCCTCGCGCTGGGGCTCGCCCTGATCCCCGGCGCCTTGCGAGTCCTGCCCGGCGCCCCGGAGGGAGATACAGCCCCGGCCGGCTTCTTCGCGGCCGTGCACCACTTCGACGTGCCCGGCGGCCTCTCCCTGGCGCTCGCCGCCGGCCTCGCGCTCTTCGGCGTCACCGAGGGGCAGGTCCTGGGCTTCGGCTCCCCCGTCGTTTGGGGCAGCCTCGCCCTGGCCCTCGCTTCGGCCGTCTTCTTCGCCTTGCGCATCAGACGCGCGCCGAAGCCGTTCGTCTCGCCGGGGCTCCTGCGCAACCGGGCTTTCCTGGCGACCGCGGGCGTCGGCTTCTTCATGATGTTCGCCAACATCGGCAGCCTGGTGCTCGCCCCGCTCATGCTCTCGGAGGTCAACGGGCTCTCGGCGGCTGGAATCGGGCTCGTCCTCGCACCCGGGGCGATAGCGGTGGCCGTTCTCTCACCCGTGGCGGGGAGGCTCTCGGACCGGTTCGGGTCGCGGGTGCTCGTCCGCACAGGCCTCGTCGTCGTGACCGCCTCCACGCTCTTCATCTCCGCGTTCGCCGCCGGGGGCTCTCCGGTGGTCGTCGCGGCCGGCATCTTGGGGCAGGGCCTCGGGTTCGCCGCCGTCAACTCACCGAACGCCAATGCGGCGGCGGCGGTCCTCTCGCGCGCAGAGAGCGGGGTGGGGGTGGGGATCTACCAGATGCTCTTCTTCCTCGGCGGCGGCTTCGGCCCGGCTATCGGGGCGACGTTCCTCGCCCTGCGCCAGGGGGTGGCAGCGGAGGCTCTCAACCCCCTGTACGCGGCCGGCGCCGCGTCCTACTCCGACGCCTTCCTGCTCCTCACCCTCGCCGCCCTGATCTCGCTCGCCGCCTCGCTCGGGCTGCGTAAGAAGAAGGCAGAAGGCATCGAGGACCGACCCGAAGAAGCGCTCGAACCGCAACCGTCGGAGAATTGAGTCAAGGGAAGGAGGAACCGTGGTCGCCAACGTGTTGCCCATCGAGAAGGAGGCGCTCCGCTGGCCCCGCGTAGCATCGGAGCCCGGCAGGTTCGGCGCCGGGGCGTTCCGCTACGGGAAGCGCGAGATCGGACACGTCCACCACGACCACGTGGCCGACCTTCCCGTCGCGAAGGAGATGCGCGAGGAACCTGCTCGCCGAAGGCCGGGCGTGGCCGCACGGGGCAGGAGTGAAGGGCTACATAAGCTGCCCGATAGAGGACCGGGAGGACGTCTCGGTGGTTCTGGAGATCCTGGGCTCTAACTACGACCGGGCGAAGGACGCCGCCGCAAAGAGGCACGCACAGCAAGAGCCCGCCAGCGTATAGCCCAAAGCTGACTGCTCC
>JADDPV010000267.1 GCA_016781705.1 Rubrobacter sp. | reverse complement strand
TCCCGACGGCAACAACATCGAAGCGGTCTGCCATAGTCCAGAAGGTTAGTTAGTCACGTGCCGCGAACACCACCGAAGGCCACCAAGCGCGGCGGGATGGGGGTGGGCATGGCCGCGCTAACATTTCCCGGGTTTTGGGTGGAGGCGCAAGATCGAGGCTAGACGACACGGTCGGGGTCCGTCGGGACCCGTCGTCCCGAGCATAAGCTAACCTTCGGCGCCGGTCCCGAACCCGTCTGGACGCCGCGGGTACTCGACGCCCCGGATGAGCACGGCCCGGGCCGGGGAGCCGTCGGAGCCCGCCAGCTTCAGCGGCAGACACGCGAGGAAGTAATCCCCGGGCTCCACGTCCGTGAGGACGAGGCCCTCCAGGAGCGTCACCCCCGCCCCGAGCAGCGCGTGGTGGGTGCGGAACCGCCCCTCCCCGAACTCCGCGTCCTCGAACGGCTCCACGGAGAGGTAGTCCACGCCAAGGGTTTCGACCCCGGCCCCGATCAGGTACTCCGCGGCCTCCGACGAGACGGCAGCGTAGCCTTCTTCGAACTGCCCGCGCCGCATGAGGTCTTGCCCTGAGTTACGGGTCTTGAGCAGCAGGCGCCGCTCCCCGGAGATCCCCGCGTCCTCCAAATCTGCCCGGCCGACGTGGCCTTCGACGTGGCCGAGGTCCACGACCCGGCATGGCCCCACCGTGCGGTGCAGGTCCAGGGCCTCTATGCCGGCGCCGCCGGGGATGAAGTGCAAAGGGGCGTCCACGTGGGTCCCGGTGTGGCCGCCGGTCTGCCACCAGCTGACGGTGTTCGGGTCGCCCTCCTTCTGGTGGGAAAGAAACTCGTGGGACGGCGGCTCTTGCCCGGGCCAGCTGAGCATCTCCGGACTCAAAGGGGCCGTTATGTCTATGATCTCCACTATCCCTCCTTCCGGGGAAGCCCCGCCGGCGCGCCGGTCCCCCTCCCCGCCCGAAACGCCGCCGTCGACCCGGGGCCTTCCTCCGCGCCCGTTCTCACCCGCGGACCTCGACCTCGATCGGCTTGAAGCTGTAGTAGTTGGACATCTCGGCCGAGCAAGCCGTAACCCCGACGACGAGGTCCATCTCCGCCCGCAGGTCCACGAAGTCCCCCGGCTTCGAGAGCGGCGGGCCGATCCTCAACTCGCCCGACGGCAGGATATCTACGTTCATAAACGCGTTGAAGGTCGTGGGGATGTCGTCCCCCGCGATGCCGAAGCGCTCGAGGTTCTTCGTCAGGTTCTCGAAGCAGCTCGGGTGGTAGCCTTCGTGTCCCTCGTAGAGGATCTGGAAGGTCTCGGGGCTGCAGGGCGTGAGGAGGAAGTCGTGCTTGCCCACCCTGTCCTCGAGGATCGTAAACATCGGGTTGCTCCGGTTGGAGTAGAGGACGTGGCCGGTGGTCAGGTAGATGGTGTTGTTGTAGTCGATGCTGCGCCCGGACGAGAGCCCCTCGGCCGTGTCGGCTCGGGCGAACGCGACAAGGTCGGAGACCTGCTCCCCTTCGGGATCGATGATCCTTAGTACCTGCCCCTTCTCTAGCCGGAAGCCGATGCCGGTCTGCGGCTCCAGTCGGTATCGTGCGATCTTCTCGGTCACCCGGCGCCCACTTCGTCGTTCGGGGCGGCGTCTCCGGCGCGGAAGGGGCAGCCCCAGTCCTCCTCCACGGGACGGCCCGAGTACTGACGCGCCTCGGAGCGGACGCCGAAGTCGGCGAGGTTCGGGTTCAACGTACCCTGGAGCTCACGCTCGCGGGCCCGGATGACCTCTTGCATGCGCCCGTAGCGCCCCTCCCGGCGGAGCCGCTCGAACTGGTGGTGGGCGTTGAAGACGAGCGTGGGCCAGGCGAACCGTCGTGCGAAACGGGAGCTCGCCGGGTGCAGCCCGACGACGAAAAAAGCCTTCTCTGCGAAGCTGAAGGCGAACTGCGCATCCTCGGGGTCCGGGCGCACACCGGGGGCCCAGCGGTGATGCCGCTTATCCTCCTCGTGCAGCCGCTGGAGCTGCGCCCACAAGAGCCGCTCGAACTCCGCCTCACCGGAGACGACCGGCCCCCGGAAGCTCGCCACGAAGGTCGAAAAGTGGCCGCCGAACCCGTCCTGCTCCCCAACGAAGTAGAACAGGTCCCGTGCGAGCCCGGCGGCGGCCCCGGCGGAGTCCAAGGAGTCGTAGAGGCCCACACGGTAATCCCCGCTCCGGACGGCGGCCTTCGCCCCGACGCACGAGAACCTCGGGTTCAAAACGTGCGCCCGTAACGAGTCGTGAACGAACTCCTGAAGCGGGGCGACGGGTTCGCCGGTGACGGCCCGTACCAGCTTCTTGCCCCAGAAGACCGCGTAGGAGCTGTTGGCCCGCGCGAGCTCCCCGTCAAAGGGGTTTGGGCATCCCACGCCTCGCGTTGACGCCCTCACGATCCGGCTTCCCTCAACGCGCCTTCCTCTTGGATTGCCCTCCCGTGACGCCGACGGAGCTCCCTCATCGGCGTGGCCGCCAGCCTCAACACGCTCCCTCTGTAGGGAACGCCCCCGTAGAGGAGCCGGGCGCCGAGCGCTAACCAGGCGCAGACGGCGCGCTCGGCGAGCCAGGTGGGGGCCAGGAGCGAGGACGTGGCCGGGAAGACCGCCTCACCTCCACCGCGCCGCCTTCCGGCCTCCGCCAGGGCGACGGCCGCCCCGGTCGAGAGCGCGAGGGTGATCCACCGGCCGCGCGCGGCGAGGAACGCCACGAGCGGGAGCAGCGCGAGAAAGACGCCGAGACGGAAGGGGCGGGCGAACTCGTCGTAAGCCTGTCGGATGCGCTGGGAGAAGAAGTGGCGTGCGTCCGGCGGGCGGCGTGCCACGAAGAGGTCGAGCGGGACCGCTTCCGTGCCCCCCGCCGCGCGCACGGTCCGGACCAACTCCAGGTTCTCGAACATCGCCCCGCCGTCGTAGCCGCCCGTCGCCAGGAGCGCCGACCGCCGCACCCCCAAGGTTCCCGGCCAGTCGCCTCCCGAGAGGCGGTTGAGGAGGGAGCGGGCCGTATCCCAGCGGGCATGCCACGGCAGCGGATCGAAGTAGTTCTGGGGCCGGACGACGTGGGCCTTATCGAGCGTGGAGACCACGCGCGCCAGGGACTCCGGGTCGTACCGGACGTCGTCGTCGGCGATCACGATGCGCTCGTGGCCCGCCAGCCGTACCCCGGTGAGCACGCCGCCGACCTTGCCCATCGGTGTCGCGAGGCCGGGGTCCACGGGCACGTGCCGCACGAACGGCCCCCACACCTCCGCGTGGGCCTCGAAGACCCCGGGAGGCGAGCCATCAATGACGACTAACTCCTCCACATTCCCCGACAACCGGCGCAGGTAATCGGTGAGCTCGTCGAGGTCCTCGAGCCGGCTACGCCGGATAGGCATGATGTACGTGGCCTCCACGTGCGTCACCGTTCTACGTCCCGCCGTCCCGACCGCGGCCCTTATGCGCGTCCGGCACGCGCCCGACCGCCACGACCTGCCCCTCGGACGCGTAGAACTCGGGGTGGTCGAGCAGGTGATCCGGCGCGGTGGGGTCGCGCAACGCGCGCCAGGTCGCGAGGTCCGCCTCGGGGACGCCGCGCTCCTCGGCGAGTCCGGCGAGGTAGGCGAGCCAATCGCCGAAGAATCGTCGTTCGACCGGCCGGAGCGGCGCCCAGCGCTCGATGAGGGTCGTCCGCTGCCACACCTCCGTCAAGCCCGACCGCTCGAGCCAGCGCCTCAACTCCCGCCCCCGCAACGACCCCCTCGACTCCGCGGTCACCCGGTCGACGCGGAGGCTGGCCTCGCAGAGGTGCAAGACCAGGAACGGATCGGCGGGGAAGAGCCGCAGCAGGTTCATGTCCACGTCCTTCACCGCGACCAGCCCGCCCGGCCGCACCACGCGGCAAAGCTCCGCCAGCACGGCCGGGAGTTCCTCGTCGTCGAAATGCTGCGTAGTGTTGGCGCACCAGACCGCGTCGAAGGCATCGTCCGGGTATGGCAGCGACCCCAGCGACCCCACCCGGACCTCCACGGGGCAGGGTAAGTCCCACCCGGCGACGCGTTTCTGCGTAAGAGCGACGTTATCCGGGGCCAGATCTAGCGCCGCGAGGCGCCCGCTCCTCCCCACGATCTCGGCCAGGAGGGGCAGGTAGCTCCCGCCGCCGCAGCCCGCGTCCAGGACATGCCAGCCCGGCTCGATCCCGACAAGGGAGAGCATCGCCTCGTACTCGGGGCGGCACGCCTCGAAGTGCGCGTCGAGCCAACCGGTTCCGGTGAGTGCCTGACCGGTCGAGGACGCATGGGCCCCCGATTCATTGCGTCGCTGGTGGCTTGTCACCGCTGCCTCCCGTTGTGCCCCTCCACCCCGGACGGACAAGCGCAGACCCTATCCGAGGGGCGTCTTGGGAGGGCAGGTCTCGCCCGGCATGCATAAGGAGGAGACAGCTCTGCAAGAGAGGCCGAAAGCAGGCGCTGGTAGCGGCCGCCGATGCCGTCCGGAAGGCCCCGGTGAACGACGACGCTTCCGGATCGGGCTCTCGCCGTCATCCTTACGACGACGCGGCCGCTTTGGCCGAGCCATTTTCGGACCCATGGGCGTTCGCGCGGCAAACTCTTGCGCGTGGCGACCAGACAACCATCGTGCGAATCCTTTCTCACGAGTCCTACGTTTCCCCATCCTTCGGCGCTGATCTTAGCATGCGCCGGATCGTCCGAAGAGCTTCCGTGGCCGCCGCGGCACAAGAAGGGCTCGGACGCAGCAAATTGCTGCGGAACCTATGCGCGGAAGGAGGACGCTGCCCTAGGAGATGCCGAGGGCCCTCCGATCCGGTCGTGGTCTCGAGGTTTTTGCTAGTTTCCGCGGTAGGAATGCCTCTGCGCCCCACATTTTGAGGCCACGCTCACATACGGCAGAGTCCTTGTCACCGTACACCGGGGCAAAGAGACGAAAGCCTACCGACCGCAAGGAGACGAGATCCAACAACTCATCGCGCACAATGAATGCCCCGCTCACGCACACGCGAGCCGTCGTCGAGCCTGAACGCCGCCCCGACCTTTTCGAGGACAACCCGTGAACGGGAAAGACCGGCTTGTAATCGTTCGGGGGTGGCCCCGGGGGCCTCTCCGCCGCCCGCGCCTACCGCGGAGCCGGCGGATGCGGCATCGTCACCATCTTGACCGCCGAGGACTTCCCCCCTACCAGCGCCCCCCGCTCACCAAGGAGTACCTCCGCGGCGAGGTATCGCGGGACAGCTGACCATCGAGAACGAGTCGTGGTTCCGGGAGAACGGCGTGGATCTCCGGCTGCGCACACAGGCCACCCTGGACCGCGACCAGGGTGTCATCAGGACCGAGGCGGCGAAGAGGCACCCTACGATTGATGCGTGCTCGCCACCGGCTCCGAGCCCGTCCGCATCCCGATCCCCGATGGTGAGGACCCCGAGATTTTGGTGATGCGTACCATCGAGGAGAGGCTCAAGGGCCGAGTCGCACGGGGTAGCCGGGCCATGGTAGTGAGGAGCGGCTTTATAGGCCGCGAGGCGGCGGCGTCCCTGGCACTGCGCGGGGCGCGCGTGACGCTCGTCGGCCAGGAGGAGACCCCGCAGGAGGCTCGTCTAGGCGCAGACGTGGGGCGCAGGAGCGTCGGCTGGCTGAAGGGCTGCGGCGTGGGCCCGAGGCTCGGCGCCGAGGTCGAGGGGATCAAGCGCAAGGACGGCGGCTTCGAGGTCGGCGTCTCGGGCGTCGGAGGGATAACCACCGAGACCGTCTCGTTCGGGGCGGCGTGTGGCCGCGCATCGGGCTCGCCGACGAGGCGGGGTTGAGGATCGAAGAAGGCAGAGCCTCGACCGACCCGACGACGCGCACGAGCGACGAGAGGGTCTTCGCGGTCGGGGATATCGCGTATGCGATGAACGAGGCCGCGGGCGCGTCGCAGAAGGTCGAGCACTGGGGCGACACGCTGTGAAGCACGGCCGGATCGCCGGGACGTTGCTCGCAGGCGGTGAGGCTAGTTACGGCATAGCGTCCGGCTTCTGGTGCACCATCGGCGGCAAGACGCTCAGGTAATGGTCCTGGAGCGGCGGCTGGGACGAGAGGCGCGTTTCGTCGAGCACGGCGACAGAGGCACGCTTTCGCCGTCTGGTACGGCAAGGGGGCAGCACGGTCGGCGTGCTCGCGCACAACCGCGACGACACGACTACGACGCGGGCCGCGGGCTCGTCGAGCGTGGGGACTCCCTCCCCCGATGAGGAGCCTCCCGCCACCCCATCCGGCGCTCAGGGCGTCGATCGCTGTGCCGGCCCGCGACGAGGAGGACCTGATCGGGGCGTGCATAAAGGCGCTCACCGCGCAGCAGCGCGCCCCCCACGAGCAATACGAGGTGCTGCTCGTGGGGGACGCGCTGCACGTATGAGACCAAGGCGCGCGCCCTGGAAGAAGCCGCCAACGCCCACCCGTCCCTTCGTCTCCACCTCCTGGACGGCCCGGGAAAAGGGTCAGGCTACGTCCGGCGCACGGGTATGGAGGCGGCGTGCGCCCGGCTGCTCGGGCTCGGGAAATTCAACGCCCTGGTCACCTCCACCGACGCCGACACGGTCATGGTACCCGACTAGCTCGCCGCGCCGCTCGCGGCCGCGAATCGGGGAGCGCGCGATCGGAGGCCGGCTCCTCGCAG